>JAAUTT010000294.1 GCA_012031335.1 Bacteroidales bacterium
TTTTTCAGTTGAATCCATTTTTTCACAGAAAATAATATGGAAAAACACCGTTGTTCCTTACCAGAATGATTCGGTTATCCTCTATTTACAAAATCCCCGTGGCACTATTCAATGGGAAGTGTCAGCCGATAAAACTAACTGGGCTTCTTTACCCGGAAAAACAAGTGAATCGTTGATGTTTCATGTTGACAGTTCAGCGTATTACCGTGCAAAAATAACTGAGGGCACCTGTAATGTGATTTACAGTGATACCATTTTTATTGCTGAAGTATATGATGCTCGTACCGGACAGGTTTATGAAGCAGTAAAAATAGGCTCCGATTATTGGATGGCTGAAAATCTGGACTTTTATACGCCAGAAGGATCTTATTATTACAATAACGATAGCGTAAACCATTCAATTTATGGTCGCCTTTATAGTTGGGAAACAGCGTTAGATGCTTGCCCCGCAGGTTGGCACCTTCCTACTGAAAAAGAGTGGCAAAATCTTGAAATTGCAATGGGAATTGATGCCATTGAAGTTTTAAATACCGGATGGAGAGGAACAGATGAAGCCTTTCAATTATTCGTTGATGGTGAAGCAGATTTTAATATTTTTATTTGGAGGTCAAAGGTATCCAAGCGGATTTTTACCGACGACAGTCTGGTGCTACATTCTGGACTTCGGAAGAATATGACAATGAGAAAGCTTATTACCGTGGATTTAACATAGAACATGGAGACATTCACAAAGATGTTTATTCAAAAGAATTTTCATATTCGGTACGATGCGTTAGAAATAATCCTCCGGTTCTGGTTATAGATTCAACAGATCAGGTTACAGATTCATCGTTTACTGCTTATGTGGATTTTGCCCATGCAGGTGGAGCAAGAATTGATGAAAAAGGTTTATGCTGGAGCGAAAGTCCGGAACCAACAAATACCGATAGCCACGAATCAGCAGGTGAAGGAATTGGTAAAGTGATCTTTTTTATTGATAGTCTGGAACAATCAAAAACCTATTATGTCAGGGCATATGTAAAAACGCCACATGATGTGTTTTATAGCGAAGAAATAATTGTAAAAACAAGTGTTACATTGCCCATGGTTACTACCTCGGGTATTAGTTCAATCGGGTCAAATACTGCTACTGGAGGTGGAAACGCCATATTAAAACCAGGAATGGTTATCTTATCAAAAGGTGTATGCTGGAGTACAAGTCCAAACCCAACTATAGCCGGAAATAAAACCACCAATGGTACCGGTGGAGGAACATTTACAAGTTCAATAACAGGTCTTAGTCCGAATACATTGTACTACGTTAAAGCCTATGCCACCGTTGAGGGCGGGGTTTCGTACGGTAACCAGGTTACCTTTACAACTACACCGGTAAACGAAACCGGTACATTTACCGATACGCGTGATGGAAAATCGTACAATACAATACACATTGGAAATCAATGGTGGATGGCAGAAAACCTGGCCTACAAAATGGATGAAGGATCATGGTTTTACTATGATGACAGCGCTACATATTCACAATATGGCAGGTTGTACAATTTTGAGGCAGCCAAAAATGCCTGCCCTGCTGGCTGGCACCTGCCATCGGATAATGACTGGAAAGCATTGGAAACAAACATAGGCATGAGTGCCGATGTGATTAATAATGTTGACTGGAGAGGTACGAACCAGGCTACACAATTGAAAGTTGGCGGTGCTTCAGGTTTTAATGCAAAAATGGGAGGACAAAAATACGACTATGGCTCTTTCGCCGATATTGATGTTGTCGGAACCTTCTGGACATCAACGCAAAGTACCGAAACAAAAGCTTTTTACAGAGGATTTAATACAAATCATACTGATATTCATCGCGAAGCCTATGCTAAATTATTTGGTTATTCGGTGAGATGTTTAAAAAATTCACCTGCCGAAGTTGTTCTTGATTCGGTTGAAAGTATAGAGGAATACGGAGCTACTGTTTATATCACAATAAACATAGATGGCGGTACTCCAATTACTGAAAGAGGGATTTGCTGGGGAACATCTCCGTTACCCACCGTTGGAGGAAGCCATACTGTTAGCGGAACAGGTATCGGAACATTCAATATTGAACTTACTGGTTTGAATCATACAACTACATATTATGCACGAGCATATGCTATTAATGCTGATGGTACAACCTATTCAAACCAGTTGATGTTCACAACCCTTGTTGCATTACCCGTTGTTACTACCACAAACGTAACAAGCATTACCTCAAACTCAGCCGCTTCAGGTGGTAATGTAACTGCAGGCCCCGGACTCACTGTTCTATCAAGAGGTGTTTGCTGGAATACAACCGGAAATCCGACGGTTTCAAACAGCAAAACTACTAATGGAACCGGAACCGGGACATTTACAAGTGCACTCACTAGCCTTCAGCCCAATAAGACTTATTATGTAAGAGCTTATGCAACTGTGGCCGGTGGTGTAGGATATGGAAATGAAATATCATTTACAACCCAACCACTTAGTCAAACCGGAACAGTCACCGATACAAGAGATGGAAAACGTATAAGACTGTTTACATTGGAAATAAATGGTGGCTTGCACAAAACCTGAAATACTTTACCAGCTCCGGATCATGGTATTACAATGAAGATAGTGCACAATATTCGCAGTATGGAAGATTGTACAATTGGCAAACAGCTAATTCTGTTTGTCTAAGCGGATGGCACTTACCCAGTGATAATGAATGGAAACAATTGGAAATAGCTGCCGGATTGAGCTCTGCCAATGCAGATGAATCAGGGTGGAGAGGAAGCAATCAGGCAATATCGTTGTTTGAAAATGGTTCTTTGGGTTTTGATATCCTGTTTGGAGGTCAGAAATATGATTATGGTTCATTTACCGATGTTGGAACAATAGGTGCATTCTGGACTTCTACTGACGATAACACAGATGCATGGTACAGAGGATTCCATGTTAGCCATGGAGATATTCACCGCGAATCGTATTCAAAAGTATTCGGATATTCGGTTCGATGTGTTAAAAACAGTGTTGGTACGGTAATACTTGATTCCATTGCGAATGTTTCAGAGTTTGCCGGTAAAGGTTATGCCCGGGCAACTTCAACTGGTGGCGCTAATATCACCGAAAGAGGAATTTGCTGGGGAACATCTCCAAATCCGACCACTACCGGGTCAAAAGCTTCAAGTGGAACAGGAACAGGTTCGTATACTATCGATCTTACAGGATTGAACAGTTACACCACATATTATGCCCGTGCCTATGTCGTTAATGCAGAAGGTACTGCATATAGCAATGAAATATCTTTTACCACCGACGCTGCATTTCCTCCGATTACTACAACTGTCGTAAGTTCTATTACATCAAGCTCGGCCTCAAGTGGAGGTAATATAACCAATACCCCTGGAATTACAATTCTTGCAAGAGGAGTATGCTGGAGTAAAAATCCAAATCCTACCATCAGCAACAATAAAACTACCGATGGTACAGGATCTGGAACTTTTACCAGTTCAATTACCGGATTGAGTTCAAATACAACTTATTATGTAAGGGCTTATGTTACTGTAAACGGTGGTACTGCTTATGGTAACGAACGAACGTTCAAGACAACAAATCAGTTTGCTACTTCAACGGTTACCGATCCGAGAAACGGTAAAACCTATAATACAATTCAAATACAAAACCGTTGGTGGATGGCACAAAACCTGAGTTATAACAGACCGGAATCATGGTTTTACAACAACGATAGTGCAGGATTTTCAACTTACGGAAGAATGTATACCTGGCAGCAGGCATTAACAGCTTGTCCGTCAGGATGGCATGTGGCTTCTGATAATGAATGGAAAGAGCTTGAACTTGCCTTAGGTATGGATGCCGGAGTTGTAGATAATGAAGGGTGGAGAGGTACCGATCAGGGATACCAAATGTTTGCTGACAGTTCATCGGGTTTTGAAGTATTGTTTGGCGGTCAAAGGTACTCAAGCGGTAATTTCCAGGATGTTACAACCATTGGGACTTACTGGACATCAACAGAAAGTGGTCCGGATAATGCATGGTACAGAGGATTTAATTCTGCGCGTGGTGATATCCATCGCGAAGACTATTCTAAGTTAAATGGGTACTATGTACGCTGTACACAAAATAAAATCCCTGAGCTTACAACCAAAGCAGCAACATCAATTACCGATTCGTCTGTGTTTACCGGTGGAATTATTACAACCGATGGTGGTGCAGCCATTACAACCCGTGGAGTTTGTTGGGGTACATCGCACAATCCGGTAGTTAGTGCCGATACCACCAAAAATGGTACGGGTACAGGCGAATTTACCAGTTTTGTCGATAATTTGACCCCGGGAGTAACCTATTACATCAGGGCTTATGCCACAAACAGTGTAGGAACCGGTTATGGAAATGAAATTACCATTACCACGAACACAACAATACCTGAAATTACAACTGTAGCTATTTCTTCTATAACAGATAGTTCTGCTGTTTCAGGTGGTACAATCATTAGCAATGGAGGTCAGCCAATTCTTGCAAAAGGTGTTTGCTGGAGAATTTCTTCAAATCCTACCACAGCAAATGATACCACATTAAACGGAACAGGGTCGGCTTCATTTGCAAGTACTTTGAAAAACCTGTTGCCCAATCAAAATTATTATGTACGAGCCTATGCACGTAACAGCAACGGAACAGCTTATGGAAATGAAGTTATGTTCCAAACGAACAAAGGTTTACCTAAAGTAACCACCTCGGCAATTACAAGCATTACCGACTCTTCAGCGAACGGAGGCGGAAACATTACGTCGAATGGTGGGGATCCCGTTATCGCAAGAGGTTTATGCTGGAGTACTTCTCAAAACCCAACCATTTCCAATGATTCAACATTAAATGGTAGTGGAAGTGGAGCCTTCACCGGAAAACTGGAAGATTTGGCACCCAATACAACCTATTACGTAAGAGCGTATGCCCGGAATAGTGTAGGAGTTGGATATGGAAATCAGGTTTCATTCTCAACTGCTGTGGGTTACCTGTTGTAACTACGTCGGCCATTGGATCAATTACTTCTGTTTCTGCTTCATCGGGCGGAAACGTAACTTCAGCTGGCGGAGGAACAATCTCTGAAAGAGGTATATGTTATAGTTCAACAGTTTTGACGCCTACCCTTTCTGAAGCCCATACCAGCAATGGTACAGGAACAGGAGTATTTACATCAAACATGACCGGTTTAACCCGGAATACCAAATATTATGTCAGGGCTTATGCAACAAACAGCGAAGGAACATCTTATGGAGATACCCTGAGTTTTACCACTAAAGGTGATTTACCGATAGTGACAACATCTGCCGTAAGTTCCATTACAATTGATGAAGCTCAATGCGGTGGCAACGTTACCGATGATGGTGGAAAACCTGTTACCGCAAGAGGTTTATGCTGGAGTTCAACTGTTCCATTGCCAACCCTTTCCGACAGCTATTCCGAAGATGGTGCGGGAACCGGTACTTCACCCGTACAATGACCGGTTTGACCCGAAATACGAAATATTATGTCAGGGCTTATGCGACTAACAGCGAAGGAACTGATTTTGGAGATACCCTAAGTTTCAGAACACTGGCAGAGCTTCCAACTCTTTCAACAAATTCGGTAACCGCGATTGAACACAACTCAGCCCAAAGCGGTGGAAATATAACCGATGATGGGGGAGCTGCAATTACAGAAAGAGGTGTTTGCTGGGGCACTGCATCAGGTCCGACAATCACCGGGAGCAAAACTTCTGATGGTACCGGAACGGGTTCGTTTACCAGTAATTTAACCGGTTTGTTGCCCTTTACAACCTATTATGCAAGGGCATTTGCAACGAATAGTGTCGGAACTGTTTATGGAGATGAAGTTGTTTTTACAACAGTTAATGAAACAGGAACATTCGATGATACCAGAGATAATATAACCTATGCAACAGTAAAGCTTGGTGATGAATGGTGGATATCAGAAAACCTGAACTTTTTTGTAAATGGTTCAGGCGACTATTATGATGATGACAGCACCCAGTATGCAGCCGATTATGGCAGGTTATACACCTGGGAAGCAGCTCTTGATACTGCTCCCTCAAGCAATACAGTTCCAAGCGGAACACAGGGTGTATGCCCAACCGGATGGCATATTCCGGGACAGGCTGAATGGGA
>JAAUTT010000003.1 GCA_012031335.1 Bacteroidales bacterium
CTTTCCGGTTCCTGTTTCGCCCAGGAGAAGTACCGGGGAATTCGACCGTGCAATCTGTTCCAGTTGTTTCAGACTTTTTTTAGGGAATTGCTTTTGCCAACAATATTACTGATCTGAGCATTGTGGGTATATTCCTCTTTCAGCTGAATATTTTCTTCTTCCAGTTTTTCCTTTAATTGCTGAATTTTTAAATAAGCAGTATGTATCTGGTTATTTTTCTCCTGTAAATCACGAATTAAGGTTTCATTTTTCTTTCGCAGCTCATATGCCTCGAAGGCACTGCTGATTGTTTGTTTAAGATCATTCAAATCCCAGGGCTTTAATAGATAACGAAAAATTCCGCCAAGGTTTAATGCCTGGAGCATGACATTAGTATCGTCGTAGGCAGTTAAAATAATGATAGTTACCAAGGGAAAGGATTCTTTAACCTGTTTGGCCAGCTCAATGCCTGTCATATCGGGCATGCGCTGATCCGTTACCAATACTTCAATATTTCCCTTTTCTATTATTTTAATCGCTTCGCGTGGTTTGAAGCTTGTTTCAATCTCAAACCATTTTTCGAGATTGAGTTTAAACAACAACAAATTGTTCGGTTCATCGTCTACATACAAAAGCTTCCCCATTGCAATTCCCTTCAATTTTCAGGTAAAACAATTTTAAATTCTGTACCCTGTCCTGGTTTCGACGATACAACAATATCGCCATTATGATCTTTGATTATCCCGTGAACAATGGATAAACCCATGCCGGTACCCTCACCAACCGGTTTGGTTGTAAAAAAGGGATCGAATATTTTCGACTGAATTTCTTTTTGCATTCCTGTGCCGGTATCCCTGAAGATTAGTTCACAATTCCGGTTCTTTTTCTGAGTTATGATAGTAATTGTTCCTTCATTATCCATAGATTGTAGGGCATTGATAAGCAGGTTCATAAAAACCTGGCTCATTTTTCCTGGAAAGCAGTTAACCAGGTGTTTCAGTTTATAATCTTTTACTATTTTAATCCTGTCTTTAATTTTATTGTTAAGTATGGTTATGGACGAATCGATCAGGTCGTGAATATTCGCATAACTTTTGGTTTCGCTGTCGAGGCGAGAAAAGTACGTAACTTTTTACAATCGATGTGGTTCTTTCCACTCCAACATGGATCGATTGAAGCAATCTGCTTATATTTTCAACGGCACCTTCCAGATTATTTTTTTGTGCAACTTTATTCATAAATTCAACACAGTTGCAGTTATCCGGAGCTTTACCATGTTCTGCAAATTCTTTATAAATATTCAAACATCATTTATTATAAGCTCCAGACCTGTTATTCCACTGCTGATGAAGTTTATAGGGTTATTAATTTCGTGCGCGATTCCGGCAGTGAGAATACCAATTGATGCCATTTTTTCGGATTGAATCAATTGGGTTTGGGTAAGTTGTAACTGTTCTATTGTTTGCTCGAGCTGTTTTTTTTGAATGGCAAGGGCTTCGTTAACCATGTTAAGTTCATCATTGTTCTGGTAGAGTTCTTCATTTGTAGCTATCAGCTCCTGGTTAAGAATTTCTATTTCTTCGGTTCGCTCCTTGACAAGTATTTCGAGGCTGTTTTTATGTTGTTCCAGTTCTACCTGTATTTTTCTTTTATCTGTAATATCAACAGTCGAAGTCAATATAGCAGGTATATTGTTCATCTGAATTAATTTACACGATAAAAGAACGAAAACCACTTCACCATTTTCCTTTATTATTTCGGCTTCGATATTATTGACAGATCCATGGGTTTGCAGTTCTTCCCTAAAATTAAAATCGTTAATAAAGCGTATATTATATCCGATCTCAGCAGCTGTTTTCCCTAGAATCCGATCCAAATTTAATCCTGTATTTTTGGAGAAACTGCTGTTAATCATCATAAAGCGTCCTTCCATGTCATTTACCACAATGGAGTAGGGAGTAAGATCGACCAGTTTACGGAATAACTCTTCGCTTTCTCTGAGGGCCAGTTCCATGATTTTCCTGTCGGTAATATCTGTCATGGTACCGATCGACCCGGTAACATTCCCCTTGTCAATAATAGGAGCGCCGCTTACAAGAAAATAGATTTTTTCTCCCTTTTTACTTCTGAAACATATTTCGTACTGGGAAGTAACCCGTAGTGTTCGCATTTTGTTGGCTTCGATTATTATGGTTCTGTCTTCCGGATCGAGAAGAACTTCATTACCGATCTTACCAATGATTTCCTTTGGTTTGTAGCCAAATTTCTCGGTAAATTTTTTATTAACATATTGCACCCGGTCGTCATTATCAACAATCATTACCACCTCGTTCATATTATCCATCAGGTGCCGGTATTTTTCCTCACTTTTTTTGAGTTCTTCTTCGGCAAGCTTTTGTCCGGTAATGTCTATGGACAACGAAATAACTCCTTCAATTTTATTACCATCAGTGAGGGGAGCCATGATACGGTGAAAGTAATAGGTTTTCCCCTCCAAGTCAACATCTCCGTTAAAGTGAATTACTTTTCCCTTTAATACCTTTTTACTTTTTTCTTTCCAATGATTTAGTGTTTTTTCGGGAATTGAAACTTCATCCATGTTTTTGCCCGTATTATTACCCCAAAACGAAGTTGAAGCAGCACTTTGGCAAAGTATTTTTCCATCGAGGTTACTAACCCATAGTTCAAACGGTAAGCTATTGATAATTGAACTAAGAATTGTTTCGCGTTCTTTTAACGAAACTTCGAGTTTGATTTTTTCACTGATATCTTCAATAATACTGTCGATATATTCTATTTGCCCGCTATTGTTATAACAAGCAATCGCATTAAGTTTAATTGTTCTTATTTCACCTGATTTTGTGGGTATCTCATAGGTATTCTGGTGTTTTCCATTTTTTATGAGGTCTTCGATAGCTGCGTTTCTTAGGGTTTCCGACTTGTATAAATCCTTGGCAATATTGGTTACTGCATTTATCATCGATTCGGGATCCTTGAAGTCAAATATTTCTGCCAGTTTCCTGTTGGCCAGTAACAGTTTGCCATCAATGGTTGTGCGTGAAATGCCTACCGGGGCATTATCAAAAATTTTATGGAAACGTTCTTCATTGTTTTCTGACGTACAAACTCGGTTATATCCCTTATAATTGCCTGAAGCATCCTTTAATACCAATATCGAGCCGGTTTAAAGATACTTCGGAATAGAATTCTTCTCCGTTCAGCTTTTTATGTACCCAGTCCAAAATCATCGACTCGCCCTTTAAAACACGCTGAATGAGATGATGCGATTTTGTAACTGAGTGTGAACCATCGGGCTGTAAATCAGGAAATATGGACGATAATGGATAAAACTGCGACTCTCGCGAAAACCCGAATAAATCGGCCGCTTTTCTGTTGTATTTAATGATTTCGTTATTCCGGTAAATCAGTATTGCATCGTTCGAATTCTCGAATAATGTATGATATATACCAGTGGAGGCATTCTCGAAAAATTGGTTCAGGTATTCGGAATTCTTTTTCATTCTAAAAGAGAATCAACTTCGCCGGAAAATACAGTAATACAGTTAGCTCTGACAATATATCGTCAAAGTATAGGTCCAGGCCAATGATTTCCAACAACCTTCTTCCGAATCTCCAAATGTTTAATGCTAACTATTAACAATTTACCCTATTCTATAAGGCCTATAGTAAATATAATTAATTTTTTTATAGTATAGGTAAAGTTGAAGTTTTTGTTATGATCAAACCTAGGGTGGATCATAGTAAAAATTTCCTTGTGGCGGTTTACTGTATCAAACAGGCCGAAGCAAGCCTGAGTAAGGGGAGCACTACTTCCTGTATGCAATTAAAGTGACTAATTAATAAACTTTTGCGATCAATGCCCAAAGCAAATTTCACTATATTCGCTTACTCAAGGTTCCCGTTTTTTTGTTTACTTTAAGTTCTATATAATTATAAAACTGAATTTGAAGAAGAACTTTAGAACCAAACAAAAATGAAATATATATTATTTCTCACATCAGCATTGATTGGCTGCTGGATTTCAGTAAGTGCAAAGAATAGGGTAGTTGAAGTTAACAATGCACGGGAATTGATTGGGGCACTCGGCTCCGAACGTACTATTTACCTGAAAAGCGGAATTTACAACCTTTCATATAACGATTCATTGTATCAGCTGTCGGCCTGGTATTCGCGCGACACTTCTTTCTCCTCCCGCGGAGGCGTTTTTCACGATCTTAAAAACGTTAAATTTATTGGAATAGGAGAAGTTAAAATAATCACCAACAATTACTTTGAATGGGTTGTGAATTTCATTAACTGTAAAGGACTGTATTTTGAAAATATGACGATTGGTCACGATACACCATCGGAATGTGAAGGTGGTACAGCTTATTTTAAGAATTCGTCGGATATCAGTTTAAAAAAGGTGGGCCTGTATGGATGCGGAACTGTTGGTCTGGAGCTTAACAACATTGAAGATTTTTACATTTCGGAATCCGAAATATTCAAATGCACCTATAACCTCATCGAAATCAGGGAAAGTAAAAACGTACGGTTCAATGAGGTCACTTTTAGAGAATCGGGCCAAACCGACATGCTTATTTTTGATAAAAATGGCACGATTACATTTACCCGCTGTATATTCAGGGACAATACCAACAGATGAGCTTTACCGCAGTAGCACAGTGGGTTTTATACGTGTTGAGGAAGCTAATGCTTCGATTGATTTCAATAAGTGTCAATTTATTAACAATCAATACGATTTCTTTTGCAACGATATATCACCGCTCCGGGTTATTTCCTGTACTTTTGAGAACAACGGGTTTGGAACCATCGAAAATAAAACCAAATTTTACCCAACTGAGCAGGAGTATTAAATCAGAATTAAGTTTTAAAGTTGTATGACATGCAATAAAGTATACTTCCCACCGGTTAAAGAAAGGTTATTCCACAAGTTGCACCTGCGAAATTGGTATCAGCGAACACAGCGGCATATCGCATAAATCGATTGTGTATTTGGTAGACAGGGTAACGCGGGAACAGTAAAACGTGATGTGCCGCAAAGATTGTAACAAAATACATGGCATTGAAACCATAATCCCAATTTTGTAACCGGCCGATGCAATGCGTTATTTGTTCCGGTATTTGTTCTTTTGCATAACGATGGTTAATGTGCCTTTACGGGTATAGACAATCTCTTTCCTTTACTGTTTATATTTGTCGAATATGTTGCTTATCTCTAATCAATAACACAGATATCTTAAATAATGTAACATATCTGTGTTATAAATCGAAACATAGAATATGTTATTTATTATAACATACCTATGTTATATATTCTTCACAAGCAACATCTTGTTCAACGAGCCGCTTCTCACCTCTCCGGCATGCAGGGGAATCGATTTAACTTCAAGGTGGTATTCTCCTTCGGGAAGATCATCAGGAACCTGGAAAAGCAGTTCCTTTTGCCGTATACCGGGAATGAGGCTGATACGGTTCCCGATAGCTTTACACATGCAAATTCCTTTGCCGATATCCATTTCAGCCCTGACAAGAAGTTCCTCTATTTTTCCAACAGGGGACATAACAGTTTGGCTTTTTTTTGGGTTTCGGTTAATCCGCAGGAAATGAAAAAAGTTACGCTGGAAATTCCTGTAAAAAATCTGCAGTATTGGAATGAGGCTACTCATTCGTGGGATGACGACCTATGTACCATCGAACTGCTTGTTGGGGCTTCATCAGCGGATATTAAACTCAAAGAAGAAATTGTTCTGAAATAAATGAAGTGAATTGAAACAGTGGGATTGTAATCTTGAGAATCAAAATTATTTAGTCGAATCAGACAGTCCTTATGCAAAGAGTTTACTTGCATAAGTTTAAAAACAGCCGGATACTATATCTGATATATGGTCCAATATGGATGAATATCGGAGCGCAGTATCCGGCTGAATTTTTTCCTGACCTTGAACAACATGAGTTCAGATATAAAATATCCGGGTATATTATCGATTTTTGGGAGCACTAACGCTGTTCTTTATGGTTAGGATTTTAAAAATTGGGTTAGCCGTATTTAAAAGTGCAATCGCTCATATTTTTTAATTTTTTTGGATAAGTCTATATCCTTATCCGAAAAATTCATAAGGAATTCATAAGCTTTCAGCGACATTTCTTCGGAATTACTGTCAAGCAGGGTGCTTATTGCCTTTAAATCGTCGGCATCGGGTGAATAATTACGGGAGAGTATATTAAAATAGGCATATTCGTTGGGGTGTTTCTTCGATTGGATGCTTTTAATCATTTTCTTGGCAACAAAGGCCCTGAGCTTTTGTGTATTTTTAAGCCGCTCCATAGCTATACGTTTAATTTGATAATCGGAACTTTGGGATAAGGAAAATAACTTTTCCTGATAAATTGAATCGTTGAATGAATGTGTATTAAGGAGGTTTAAGGCTCTTTCAATGGTTTTTGAATCTCTTTCCGAAAGCAGTTCCAGAATAGCTTCAAAAAATAACCGGACAGGAATTGTACTGGCTGAGATTTTACCCAGGGCCCATTGCTGGTCGTATGGAACAGATTTTTTTAGCAGACTATCGAGCAGGGCAACATTGATAAAATTATTTATGTGGTAAGAAATACTGTCCCGGCTTTCGCCATAAACCAAATGCCATAGCGTGTGTGTTGTATAGGCTGCTTCGGGCACAGTATATCCCGAAATATCGGGTGGAGTAGCGCCGCTAATTCCATCTGTTTTAATATTCTTTGTTTGTTTTGGCTGAATTTCTCCAGCTGTGAAATACGCAAGTACCGACAACGAATCACCCAACAAATTGTGCAATAGAACATAATCCGGAGCAGAGAAAGTCGTATGCTCTTTTTTGGTGAGTTCCTGATTCTTCTCCAAAGCATAGCCCAAATACCTGCCTGTGATGGTCCAGTAAAGTTTCAGGCTGATCCGGCGGCATTGTCCATCGAGACAAACATCTGTAAGGACATCACGATAAACTGCAACGGGTCTGCTTTTGCTTAAACAGATGTAAAGAGTATCGTTGGGAATTGTATCGTTGAATTTAATCCGGACTTTTGCAATGCTGTCAGTTTGGTCCGGACTAAAGTCGTCGTTAAAATATGACCGGCCTTTTTCATATTCCACATAGCTGGTTGAACCGGAGAGGCAGCAGAATAAAAATGCAGATAGCCATATTTTGAAAATTGAATTCATAAGGATAATTCAAAGCCTTAGAAACGGGTTTATTAATCATTTGTGAAATGCAAACAGCTGAAAAATAGGACGTTTATTAACAAATTAGTTACCCGGGGCTCCTTCCAGCAGTGTCCCTCCCAGGTTATAGTGCTGAATAGGAGGGATGTCAGCCTTTCCGGTTCCCTTAATCATGAGTCCCTTCAGCTCTTCCAGATGATTTTCGTACACACCTCGGGGTAATACCTGGTTTTTAATACAAACGGAAGCGGCCATGCCAACCACTTCGCCCAACATACCGGTGGTGCGCATCACCCGGATAGTTCCCAAAGCCACATGCGTTACGCTGATATTACGACCAGCCATAAAAAGATTATCCACATTCCGGGAATAAAGGCACCGATAAGGTACAGGATAGGGGTAAATGGGTTTATGCTTTGCTATCGACAGGAATTCATTCCCCGGGAAATGCCGGGTATTTTTAGGATCGGGATAGTGCAGGTCGATTGTCCACGAAGTGGGTGCGGTGCCATCGGGGTAAATTACTTTATCGGTAATATCCTGCTCTTTCAGAATGTAATCGCCCGTCAATCTTCGCGATTCACGTTTTCCGGCAACATAAGCCACCCAGCTCAAAGCGCTGTTTTTTATATTGTTCAGCTACCGAAGAATGGTTTTTCATAAACGACCAGTTGGAGAGGACAACCAGCAATCCATAATCGCGTATGCGTTCAAAGTCTTTGATCTGATCGTACTGCATGCCTGTTTCCCAGGTCCATTCGCCCATTTTTACCTTTTGAGCGCTGTTTTCGTTAAAGGCAAGCGCCCACTTAATTTCGGGAAATGCGGCTGGTTCCTGCTTTTCTTCCGAGTACCACTGAACCGACGATCCCATTGTCATTTTATCTTTCTGATTGGGAGCTGTGGCTTCGTTAAACTCGTTTTTGCTTTCGCGACCCATCATAAAATCGGCACCGGCAAGGGCGCCAATGGTTCCATCGCCTGTACAATCGGCAAACAATGGTGCCGAAAACGCAAGCTCTTTCGAATTTTCGATGTGCACTGCTGTTACCGAAGATATTTTGTTTCCATTCTTTGTTACTGCAAATGCTCTGTAGTTCAGGAAAAGTTCAATATTTTTCTCGCCCGCAACAGCATCATACTTCTTTTGATCTTCATAGTATGAAGCTGGTTGCGCATTGCCTCCTTTTGCCGGTCCTATTTCATTTACAAGGTTTCCTAATGCCGGAAATGGTTCCAGGTTGATGCGTCCACCCAAATGTACCCGTACTTCGGAACTGTTATTGCCTCCAAGCACTGGACGATCGTGGATCAGGGCTACTTTCAGGCCCAGACGTGCAGCCGAAATGGCAGCACACACACCGGCCACACCGCCACCCACAACCACAAGGTCGAAATTTCCTGCATCTGCAGGTACATGGGGAAGGTTTAAAGCTTTCTTTCTGAAAATTGATAGTGTTGCAAGATCGTTTGCCGGTATTGACTTTGCATCGGTAGTAAAATATATGGCATCGCAACGTCCGTTAAAGCCTGTGAGATCGTGTAAGGCAAGGGTATTGTCGCCCTTGGTTACTTTCACTGCCCCGCCATATTGCCATGCCCATTCGGTTTCCTGAGTGCCAAATACAGGTGGTAATGGTTTTCCGTTTACCAACACCTGAAATTTACCGGGAGCATCTTTATCTGTCCAGTAACCTGCCCAATTTCGGGTACGCACATAAACATGATAGGTACCTTTATAAGGAAAGTTAACTGTTGTTGATGCATCGGTAACAGGTTTTCCCAAACCATGGGCCATGAGAAACGGGGAACCCATCAGATCCATAAACTGCTGGTCGGTAACCCAGCCTCCTTTATTGGCAAAACTTTCTGCTTCGACAAGGACCTGCGATTTTACGGAAAGGAAACTGATAAGAGCTAAGCAAATTGCCAGAAAATTTTTCTTCATACTAAACGCTTAATTATAATTACTAAGTTAACGCATATAACCAGTTTAACAACCCTGGAGACTTAAAAGCTTAATCAACCGGGTGATGCTCATTATTCGTACTTCAACCAGGCTGTGGCTTTACAACCTTTATTAGCTATAAAGCGTATCCAGCGCGACTGGAAAGTTTGCGGGAAGGTGTAGGTGAATTGTTCTCCCGGTTTCACAGTCACTTCCTTATATAACATCCATGGACCATGGCCAATAGGTTCCACTTCCACTCTAAAAGTAACCACCTCTTTCGAGTCGTGCCACAGCTTCATACTTTTTTTATCGTAAAACCCAATCAGATAGGGATCGGAAGCTTCTCCGGCTTTTACTTCTGAATCATTCCATGGGCCTCCTTCGCCTGTTGGTTTTCCCATTTCCACAGATCGTCGATAACGCCGGCCCAAACTGCTGCCTTGCCATCTTCGGAAACAATTATATGATCGTTATCTTTTGCGGCTTTTGGATCAATACCGGTCATGATTAACATTCCCCGGTACGAGGCAAAATCGTGAATTCGGTAATTGTGCGAGGCAACCGGACGGATCTTGGCAAACCCATCGGCATTTTCGGCAGGCAGCTCGTAAAAAGTCCCCGAACAGTTGAACAGGTCGCGTTCGGTAGCCACCTCCCGACAAATGCGTAACAAAGCATTGTTTGTAAGTGACGTATATTTTTCTTTGCCTTTAGGAAGTCTCCAACGACGGTTAAGATCGTCAACAACAAGCACCGAAGCTTCATCAATAGTTACAACTTGTTGTGGAATAGAGAACTTATCGCGAATATGACTGGCCGTTTCTTCATCCTCTTTTTTCACAAGGTTCATCAGTGAATCCAACTCATAGTAACCGTTTTCAGTTAATTTATTGTCGGATGCTGTTCCAGCCAATACTCCAAGCTTACGCCGGTTTTTACCAAGCCCCCAGAGTAATGCGGCCGACGTTTCAGTTTGTTCAACAGGAGCAAGACCGGTAAATATACCATCAGCTTTGTTATTGCGGTTGTCGTTCTGCGAATAGGAAAAATGGACGGTCGCTTTCGTTGCCTTGTCGGCTGTTACTCTCACCCATTCACCAGACTCGGATTCAGAAAAAGGCACCTCCACCGAAGCACCGCCTTCAACTTTAATTACTTTTACAGACTTCCATTGATTATTACCTTTTGCATCGACTTCAAAAGTAAATTTCACCGATTGTTTACCATCATTTTTCACCCAGGCAGTGCGATTATCCCATCCTGCAAATAGAAAAGGTTCGGAAATGGCACCGGCTTTAATGTTTTCGTTTATCCATACAGCACCTTCGGCAGTATTGGGGCCTAATTGATCAGGTTTTTCTAACGAAGTAAACCAGAGATTGGAATTAGACTGACCCGGGCCTTCAATGCCACCTTTTACCTTGCGCTTGTTGAGGAACTCCTTTTCGGCAGAATCGTCGCAGCCAAAAACAAGCTGGTTGTTCCATCGGGTAAAGTCGCCTATTACCTTCAGAAATGCAGAACGGGGACGAATTCCGGCAGCATTGTCAATAGAAAAAGTTCCGGGGAAATGCCAGAACAAACCATGCATGGTCATCAGGTAATCAGGCTTTTCGGCAGTGCCTATATCTCTTATCCTGGGCCACTCGGTATTCCATCCATGTGCGCCGTCGTAGCTGTGACTGGCTTTTGGAAGGCGGTAAAAACTCCATCCGGTTTGAGGGTTACGAACACCCAACAGCACCGATTTATGATCCCAGCCGGTTGCCCAAATAGGATCGGTTGCAGGATTGGCATTGCCATAAATCCCACCAGGACCGGTTACTTCCACAAACTGATTGCGGCGCACCACTTTCCAGTCTTTGCCATTCCATTCGGCTAAAACACCGGCTTCAATATCGAATTGCTTTAATGCCAACTCATTTGCTTCACCATTATTAGAGAAAACCATTACACCTTGTCCGGAATACAAGCCTTTACCATGAGCTCCTGGAAGTGTAGCATTCTGAGGATTTACATTGGTATCGTTATGCTCAAGTCGTCCTCCTTGGCATTATTCCCATCTTTATAAAGCATGGTTGGCTGGAGTGTTTTTACATCTACTTCATAGAAACCCTCTTCCATGGTACCGTAGTATATTTTTCCGGATGGATCAGTCAGATGCCGGGCGTTTCCGGTATGGCGACCCTGCATGGCAGTATAAGGAATAGTTTTCACATTTCCCGAGGCATCAATTGCATACGGGCCTATAAACAGCTGATTACTTTCTTTATGTATCATGCGGTTTGCTGGTGTGCCCCCAATACTTTCGGGCGTTTGATCTGGGTCAGGTCGCTGGTTATCTCATATAATTTATCCGATGAGCCTAGTGGAAGGTGAGGCCCGTAGGTTATCACCCAAAGGCGGTTGGCCCATGGAACCACAGCACCGGTACCACATTCGCCTTCGTTGTTGTAGTAGGCCAGGTGAGGGTATATGCCGCTGTACGACTTCATGCTTACTGCTTTCTTTTCTATATTGCACCCAGATAACAAACTGGCCAGAAACAAACAGCTCAATAGTTTTTTCATTGTAAATAAGTTAGTTGTCATTCCTTTTCATCAATTTTTTAAAAAGCAGACCGGATATTTAATCCGATATGCTCTAATATTTAATAGCCTTCGTTCCTGAAAAATCCCCTGGCTTCGCTGAATAGTAGTTTGTAAATGATTTGAAAATTGTATCGAAGGCATTTTGATTTCCTGCTTGGAGTTCCTTTACAAGAATTTTATAATTGTCATCAACCATGCCTGTTCTAATATTGGGTAAGTCAGTATAAATTAAAAAAGGAAGGTACAAAAATAATTATTGATGATCATTTATAACAAAATACTTCATTTATTTGAAATAATTCGGTCCAAACAGCATGTATAAAATCTTTCCAATTGTTTCAATCTATTTGATACTGTTTTATATTGGGCAGGTTTATGTACCCTGAGGTTTGCATAGGTTTTAATTTCCCGGCAAATTATTAAATTTTAGCAAAGTAGGAAATTACAACATGGCTTACCGGCTCGGTTTTACATTAAAATTATATTTCTCCAGTTGTTGCCTGTCCCAGTTGGCTAGATCGGCTGCTGCATCGTAGGTGCTGTGAAGAAAAGTCCATCAATACCTGAGTTGGGCTGTCCGATTGCTGCACGGCGCTATAGGGGAGTATAAATTCTCCAAAATCATGATTGTAGAAAGCTTCGTCTGGCTTTACCGGTACCGTTTTATAGGCGGGTGGTTCCGGATACAGGTAACAGTAAAAAGCAGCGTATGGCAACATATCGTTACCAGGCCAGAATCCGCAGCTGCATACCTCATGCGAATAGGCTTCACGGGCCACCCAATCGGGCAGGTTAGGCACACCTCCCGGATGCATCGGCGCTTCCCTTCCCGAAAAGCGGGTAACGGCCAGATCAAAACTACCCCAAAAAAAATGCACGGGACTGCATTTTCCGATAAACTCTGTCCGGAATTCTGTAAACACATCTGCACTATGGAGCAGAGCATCGTGTAAAGCTCCTGCTATGTCAGGCAGGTAAGTTTTATGCACATCATCCTGCGGAAATGGAATGGCATCGGCCAGCTCGTTTGGAATGAGATTTATGGAAGTGTCTATACCTAATTGCTTTAGCGAATCCAAGGTATTATGATAGAAACCGGCCACCGACAGTGGGCTCAGATCAAAAACTAATTCTTCGTTTTTGCTTGTTGTTACCTGGAGTTGGTGCTTCAGGAAATCGATACCGATTTGAAAATGTTTTCCGTTGGAAGAAAGAGAACCTGTTGATAAACCATAGGGCGTAACCAGAAGTGTTACATGCCACGAGTGATTCATCCAGGGCATTTTACTTAATTTAATTTTACCAAGTATTTGCGTCCATAAATGTATGGTCTGATATGTTTCCCTTCCCTCGGTGTAAGAAAGTACGGGCCATTTTTCATTACTCATATTTCGGGTGGATTATGCTTTAAATATCATCATAAAAACAATGGAGAGTTCGGAAAGGTTTTTTAGGCTGTGGAACTAACCTGAATAATTCACAAACCCATTTTTGACTTTCTCTGATCAAATTCAGGCTTCTCCGGAAGATAAATTTTATTTTATGCACGTAAGCTATCGGGGTTTTGAGTAAACAATGATACCACATTTTGATCCATGGTACCATTTTGTTAACTCTCCTAATTTATATAAACTCAAAATCAGGAACATGTAATCAATTGTGCGTATTTTCCCCTTGTCGCTGTTGCAACTACGGTATTTTTAAATGTTAATTCCTGGTGTTTTATTCACCTAAAATCCTAGCTGTCTAATGATCATAAAGGCGAATTTCATCCACACACTTCTACCCCTGTGAAAATGAGACACGAATTAGATGGTGTAACTGAAGAAAAATATATGAGATTGCTATAAGGGACAGATTTAGTCGATTTAACGTTAGATTGAAAATACTTAATAACTATTAGATTTGTAGGTTCTTCTAAAAAATATTTACTTTATATTTGCCATCTGAGTTAAAAAGCATAATTAACCTGACCTTATGGTGAAATCAGATTTTGAATTGGTTGAATTGTTAAAGGTGGGTGACGAAAAAGCGTTTGAATATATTTTTGACACCTACTTTTATCGTTTATGCCTACTTGCCCGGGGTATAACCAAAAGTCAAGATTCCGCGGAAGAAATTGTAGAGGAATTATTTTTGCAATTATGGTTAAATTGCCAGATCAATCCTGTGCAAACTTCAATTAAAAGTTATCTTTTTAAAAGCGTTTACAATAATTCAATCAAATATAATTCACAAAAGAAAAGATTTATTTCCCTCGATTCCGGTGAATATTTTCCTGAACCCTTTGTCCAGGAATATCCATTAAGCAATATGATATCGGGAGAGCTGGAAGAAAAAGCCAGGGAAATAATACTGAAGTTACCCGACCAGTGCAAGCAGATTTATCAGTTAAACCGTGATAAGAATATGAAATATCACGAAATAGCCAGTTTGCTGAACATTTCTGTAGGAACTGTTAAAACCCAGATGAGCAGAGCCTATGCCAAGCTTCGCGAGGGGCTCAAGGATTTTCTTTCTGTATTTTTATAGCCAAAGGTCCTGCCTATTTGCTCTCAAACCTTAGAAACAGGGGGAAACAAAAAAAATTATAAAGGCGTGTCAACCTTTTTACTTTTTCCGATCGTTACATCATACAAGAATTAATATGCAAAAATTTAGTCAGGAAGATTTGGACGATTTGATTATCCGATATCTGAACGGAGAAACTTCAAGTAGCGAAGTTACCTTCATTCAGAACTGGGTTAGCGAAGATCATTCGAATAAAGAATATTTCGATCAGCTCCGAAAAATTCATTTTCTTGGAAATATCTCAGGAGAACCTTCGGGTTTTGATCCCCGGAAAAGTCTCGAAAGAATCAAGAGGAAATATTACGAATATAAATACCACGAAATAAAAGGAGACTCTGCCAGAGTAATCCGTTTCTCGCCGCGTAAACTTGCCATTTCTGTTGCAGCTGTATTTATTTTTGCTTTGGGAATTGGGTTTTTGCTTCAAAATTTGCTTAACACAAAAAGTGGAAATTCAACAGCAGTTGCGTTTAATGAAATAGTAGCACCCTTGGGAGCCAGGTCGAATGTCACACTGCCCGACGGAACCAAAGTATGGCTCAATGCCGGAAGTAGAATCCGTTATGCTATGAACTTTTTAAAAAATGAACGCGAAATTAATTTATCTGGTGAAGCATATTTTGAAGTTGCCAAGGTAAAAGGAAGCCGTTTTATTGTGCACACCGGTCAGCTCGACATAAAAGTATGGGGTACCAAATTCAATGTTAAAGCATACCCCGAAGAAAAAACCATACAGACTACCCTTGTTGAAGGCTCGGTTTCTATTGTAAAAACAGGAAGTAAGACCCGAAAAGCTGAAACATTTTTGGTACCTAATCAAACTGCCGTTTTTTACAAGAATAAATCATCTGATAATAATGCTAAAATCGAAAAACTAACAAAACCCGAACCCGGAAATATTTTACCCCTCGAAGTTAAAAAAGAAGTTAACACCATTTTATATACCTCATGGAAAGACTCCAAATGGGTGATTGAAGGACAAACCCTGGGAGAATTTGCCGAGGAGCTGGAGCGACGTTATAATGTGGAGATTAATTTTGAAGATGAAACTCTGATGAATTACAAGTTTAACGGAATACTGGCCAACGAAACGCTGGAACAGATTCTTGAAATTGTAAAAATTTCAGCTCCAGTCGACTATGAAGTAATCGCCAACCAGGTAACACTAAAGGGTAACAAAACATCGAAAAATATATATGAACGATTCCTCAAACAAAAAAACTAAAACAAATTGCCTATGTAGAAAAGAACAAAGAACATAAAAACAAAGCGCAGAATGGTCGAACATCCTGCGCCTTAGGTCAATTCTATAATCCACTTGCAATGATTATAGAGAATTTAAATTTAAAACTTAAACATACAAATCTATGAAAAAAAACGATTACTCGTGCCCTTTCCGGCTATTTGAAGGGCATAAAAACTACTACTTATCATGAAATTAGCTTTTTTTATCAATCTTTTATTTCTCTCTGCTGTTTGTGCAACATCCTATTCACAAAAAAGCAGTTTCACACTGAACCTTAAAGATGTAACTGTAAAGGAGGTAATAAAAATAATCGAAGCCAGAAGCGACTACCGTTTCTTTTATAACGACGAATTAAACGACGTGTCTCGAAAAGTGAATGTTAATTTTAAAGAAACGTCCCTGGATGAAATTCTGTCCGAACTTTTCGATAATACTGGTATCACCTATAAGTTTCTGGAAAACAAGCTGGTTGTAATCGCTCCTAATACCACAATCCAGCCTCGGAAAATATCAGGAACTGTTACCGATGCCTCAACCAATGAACCAATAATTGGTGCAAATGTGGTTATTGAAGGAACTACATTTGGAGTTATCACCGACATTAACGGCAACTTCACAATTGAAATAAATCAGGAAAAACCTGTTCTTTTTATAACTTATATAGGGTATAATACTGAAGAATAGAAGTTGTTGACCAGACTGTTATTGATATAAAATTAATTCCGGATATCACAAAGCTCGATGAGGTTGTTGTTATTGGATATGGAACTGTTAGAAGGAGCGATCTAACGGGCTCAGTTTCCTCAATTTCAGCCGACGATTATAAGAAGGAGCCTGTGACAAATGTTAGCCAGGCTCTGCAGGGGAGAGTACCAGGTGTAATTGTTTCGAATAATTCAGGTGCACCCGGAAGCAACATAAAAAGTGCGTATCCGCGGTGCTAATTCAATGGTAGGCAGCAACGAACCTCTTTACATTATTGATGGTATAGCACTCAATATCGGAATTGGTGATATTAATGTTAACGATATTGAGTCGGTCGAAATCCTGAAAGATGCATCATCAACAGCAATATATGGCTCTAGAGGTGCAAATGGAGTAATTATCATTACCACAAAACGAGGTAAAGGGGAAAATACCAAAGTTCAGTTTACAGCAAATACAGGAATCAGCAAATTACCACACAAGTACGATTTACTTGATGTAGGTGCATTTGCCGAATTGGTTAATGTCTATAAACCAAATTATTTTACTTCGCAGCAAATAAGCGATTTTAAAACTAACGGGGGAGTTGACTGGCAAGACCAGGTTTTTCAAACGGGATTTACACAGGATTACCAAATTGCTTTAAATGGAGGTTCTCAAATAACTAAATATTATATATCAGGAAATTACATTGATCAAAAAGGAATCGTAGTAGGAGCGAAGATGAAGAAATATTCACTTCGATCGAATGTTTCTACGCAAATTGGGTAAAAAAATTTAAAAAGTGGATTTTGAATTTGTTTGCTTCCCGTTCAAATGGTATTAACAACCGTGATAACGGCTATAAAGGTGCTCCACTTTGGAACGTTGTATTATTTCCACCAACTTTTCCTGTTTATACCGATATGGGACTTTGGAACCGCACCGATAACCTTTCTGGACCTGGGCGCCTGAATCCTCTGATGGTTTTAAAAGAACGCTTTGATGATAATATTTCCACATCCATTACTGCAAATACTAAGCTAAGTTACTCCATAACAAGTGATTTAAAATTGGATGTTGTCTTTGGAGTCGACAATAATTCAAATCAATTTGGAGGTATTACAAACAAGTGGATAAACCCTGTTACAACAGGAGCATATTTGACCGAAGGGAAAATATTTACCTGGCAAAACAGTAATATTCTTACATATCATAAAAAAATAACCACAAATCACGATCTTACTATAATGCTCGCCAATGAACAGTCGCAATTTACTTACAACGGATTTGGTGCTTCAGGTGCCGATGTTAATCCCATTTCAGTAGGTTATGATAATATTGGCTTGGCAAATACTAAAAATATAAATTCGTATCGCACTCAAAGCAGTCTGCGTTCTTATCTGGGTAGGTTTTCTTACTCATTATTCGACCGCTATCTGATCACTGCTACCTACCGTGCAGACGGAATTTCAAAATTTCAGGGAAAAAACAAATGGGGATACTTTCCATCAGCAGCAATTGCATGGAGGATTTCGGAGGAATCTTTCCTGAAAAATCAGACATTTTTAAATAACCTGAAGCTGAGGGGAAGCTGGGGTATTTCCGGAAACCAGGGAATTGATGCTTACGCAACTATAGCTAAGATTGGCAGCATGATGCATACTTTTGGCTTACCATCATCTTTTCCGGGTTCTATAGTAGTTGGAGCTGACAATCCTGATCTTAAATGGGAAACAACAGAACAGAAAAATATAGGTTTAGACGTGGGCATTTTAAAAGGACGACTAAATCTTTCGGCCGACTATTATGTCAAAAACACGTCTAATTTGCTGTATAATTCTAAAATTCCTTCTTATAACGGAGGTGGGTCGGTAAATAAGAATATTGGCGAAATTGAAAACAAGGGATTTGAAATAACTCTTTCGGCAACTCCTGTGGATAAAGAACATTTCCAGTGGGATGCTGCAATTAATGTGTCTGCTTATAAAAACAAGCTTGTGAGTTTAGGTAAAGACACTTTCTTTCTTGGAGGTAATTACGCCGATGGTTTAACTCTCGAATCTCCTTTTGCAATAAAAGTAGGTGAATCTCTCGGATCGTTTTGGGGATATACCTGGGAAGGAATTTATACCACAGCTGAAGCTGGCACACCTCCTGTTTACCAGACGAATCCTGATGGTTCCTTAACACTCATCAATCCGGGTAGCGGAGCTGCAAGGTATGGATTTAACCCTGGCGATAATAAGTATAAGGACATAAATAACGATGGTAAGATTGACAGTAAAGACAAGCATATTATCGGCAATGCCCTGCCAAAACTTGTCTGGGGTTTTAACACCACACTATCGTACAGGAATTTAGAGTTTAACATGATGCTTCAGGCTTCCTTAGGCCGTGAAATATTAAATACTGTATATGCGGGAGCCACTACCTTGCTGGCTGATGCAACTGCTATTTCTCATGTGGATGGATTGGATTATTGGAGGCCAGATAACGAAAACGCAAATTTTGCCAATCCCAATACAAGCACTGGTAAAAACTTTATTGAATCAACAAGATTTCTGCAGGATGGTAGCTATGTTAAACTAAAGAATATAGCTATAGCGTATAATTTAAATCGTAAAGTAATCAAATATGCCGATCTGAAATTTGTTATAAGCGGCCAAAACCTTCTGACCTTTACAAAATATAAGGGTTACGATCCTGAATCCTCCACATCGGATAACGATATAGATGGAGCCATTGATGTGGGAGCTTATCCAAATCCCCGTTCTGTAACATTTTCTATTCAGGCAAACTTTTAATCACTTTAAATTTAATGAAAATGAAAAAATATTTTTCCATTATTCTTATAATTCTGGTGTATTCATCTTGTAGTAAAGACTTTCTGGATGAAAAAACCTTTGGACTTATCCGGCCATCAGCTTATTTTTCTTCATTAAGCGATCTGGAAAAGTGTGTGAATGCACTCTATAGTAATGGCAATATGATGTATAACGAAAGTGCTACATTGGTAGCTTGCATGGGTGGTGACGATGTAACCACCTTGTCAGGAGGTAATAAAAGTGGTTTTTTACAGTTTGATGTTTTTAGTGCTCAGGATAATAACGACAGACTTGGAAATTCATATAACGGCGCTTTTGGTACCATTAAGCAGGCAAATGTAATAATCACAAATATTGATAGGTTTATTGAGCCTGCAGATAAACCGGAGCTTCTTCAAAATCAGAAAAACAGAGCTTTGGGGCAAGCTCATTTTTTCAGGGCTTTGGCTTACTTTAATCTAGTTCGTATATTTGGTCAGGTTCCACTTATAACAGAAGTCACAATAGATTACAATGTTAAGAAAGCTACTTTCCAGGAAATTTACAATCTGATAGAATCTGATTTAATTAAAGCTGAAGGGTTGTTACCCTTAAGTTACAAATCAGCGGCTGAAGCATCCGATCATGAGAAAACAACATCTTATGCCCGTGCTACTAAAGGTTCTTCAAAAGCTTTACTCGCATCTGTTTATCTTACAATGGGCGGGTATCCTATTCAAGATGCATCAAAATATGCTCTTGCTGCTCAAAAGGCAAAAGAAATTATAGATAACGAAACGGAATATGGGTATACCCTTTTAAGTGACTATGGAGATCTCTGGAAACCTGAAAATAATATCAATAATGAAACAGTTTTTGGATGTTTTTATAATCACACCGTAGGAAATTGGAGCGATGGCGGAACCAGGGCAAATGGAAACATGAATGCTCCACTGACCTTTTTGCCGGGAGATTTTGGAGGATGGGATGATGTATTCGCCGAAATTACTTTTTTCAACGAATTTCCTTCAGGACCAAGGAAAAATGCCACCTTTCTCACTCAAGGTCAAAAAAGTCAAACATCTCCAATATTAAACTGGGAGAATTTCAAAACCAAGCACCCTTATTATAAAAAATATATATATGTTCCCGGATTCGATCCTCAGAATATGGGTAATTATATCGATTGGTGGAGCAGCCGCACAGTTCAGGTGATAAGATATGCAGAAGTTCTCCTTGTATATGCTGAAGCAAAAGCAATGTCGGGAGGTCCTGATGCTTTAGCCTACACCTGCCTGAACAAGGTAAGGTTGAGGGCTGGTTTGAGTGAAGTCTCGGCACCTTTGAATGCCACTGATTTTAAAAATATCGTAATAGATGAACGTAAATGGGAATTTGCAGGTCTTGAACCCTGCGCAAGATGGTTCGATATGGTTCGTACCGAAACTGTCGAAAGTGCCACAGCTAAAAGGAGTCCCCTTGAAACTCCTTTAGTTAATCAGCCATCGAAGGAACGATATTTCGCTCCGTTACCACAAGGAGATAGAGTATTAAATCCTAATCTTTGATTAAAGAAAATGATTAAATTATTGTGGGATTCATGATGTAACTAAAAAGGGAAACAGGTAATTTCCATATATTTAACCTGACAGTTTTCAAGCTATTCAAAAAGGCAGGGCTCCGCCCTGCCTTTTGTTGTTACTGGCTTTTAGCCTGAATGCGGTTTTTGCCTTATTTTAACATAATGAAGTCTAATGGTTCAAAAAATGGGGCATCTCCTGCCCGAAGATTCCATCAAAGGTCAGATTTACTTCGACCTTGGTTTGAACGACTGGACTTTCGATATTGACCAGACCACAGGAAAGCAGATTACCAGCAGGTTCCGGGAAATCTGGAAAGATTATCAAGGGGCAAAGAAAAAGCTTGCAGTTTCCATGAATAAAGTGGGAGAAATTCATAACAAAAGCTGTAAAATGGTTCAAAAGGTTTAAATCATCCTATTTATTTGGTCCACCTGATGATCCAACGAAAGCATGGAGGACAGTCTTTAAATTTTTATCATTAAATATCATTTTTTCGTTCGTAGCACTCTCTTTATTGGAGAAAAGTTGCGGACGATTTTTTTGTTTACAGAGTTGAGTCATTTCCAAAGTAAATTGAGTATACTCCAGCCGGTTTCTTAAAATTACAATTCATTTTTAAAGCATTCCAACAATTATTTTAATTTAGCCAAATGAAAACTGTGCTAATGGTTGATGAGAAGAAACTTGTTGAAAGTCTGAGACGCGGCGATGCGAAGGCCATTAATGCTATTTTTGAAAATTATTATCAAAATTATGTTTCTATGCTGAAACATTATTACGCGATAAGTTTGATGCCGAAGAAGTAGTTGAACAGCTTTTTATTCATTTGTGGGTTAACTCCCGGAATATTCTGATAACAACTTCCCTGAAAATTACCTGTACAGAAGCGTTCATAACAATTGTATAAAATACATTGAAAAGCACCGAACAGAGCGGAAAGCTTATGAACATTATGTTTTTCACGACCCTGAATTACTAAGTCCGATAGATGGCGATTATGCCTTATCAAATCTGCTTGTCAAAGAACTTGAGCATAAGGCCGGTCAAATAATGGAATCATTACCCGAACAATGCAAGAAAATTTATTTTCTGAGTCGCCACCAGGGTTTATCGTATCCTGAAATAGCAAACAAATTGGGAGTAACGGTTGGGACTGTTAAAACTCAGATGAGCAGGGCTTTTCAGAAGTTTCGGGAAGGTTTGAAAGACTACTTGCCTTTTCTTGTATTTATTTTTTTAAATTAAGACTACTTTGACACATTTATATTTTTTAAGAATAAATAGCCAAGAACCTGCCCGACTGGCAGTTGGGTGCACGAATAAAACTAATTCGTGGGCTGACTGCAAGCAGTCAGGATTCGTGTAAATCTTCGGGCACCTGTAATTTTATTCTTTTTTTCTTTCATATTTCTATTATACCCACTAAAAGAAACAATTATTATGTTCCTTCTATTCGTGAATTAGTGGCCTTGTTTTTTCATTGATATCTGTTAGAAGTAGAATTAATTTCAAAAAACACAGATTTTTGTCAACCGCTAACTATTCTTTCCGGTCAGTATAATTACAATTTGCAACATGAAATACGAAAGCAACGAAAATATGGATGAATTGCTGATCCTGTATTTAAAGGGATTAGCAAACGAACAGCAACGCGCTGAGGTGCGCGAATGGATAAATTCAACACACGAGCACAGGGAATATTTTAATGCATTAAAATTTTTTTTTCAACAACCCGAAAACCAGGTATTGGACAAATACGATTTAAAACAGGGATGGGAGCGGGTTGAGAATGGTTATCAAAAAATAACAACCGAATCAAAAGTATCGGACCGTAAAGAAACCTCAGCCTTATTCCTTAAAATAGCATTGCCGGCGGCGGCTGCTTTATTGCTGGCGTTTTTAACAGGTATTTTTGTTTATAAATATGTGAACAATAAATATTCAGCTAATAGTCTTGCCTATAACGAAATTATAGTTCCACTGGGGGCCAAATCGCAGGTTATCCTGCCCGATGGGACTAAAGTATGGTTAAATGCTGGCAGTAAATTAAAATATCCGGTTCTTTTTGAGAATAAAAGCAGGAAGGTTTTTTTAGAAGGGGAAGCTTTTTTTGATGTAACACCTGATAAAGAAAGGATGTTTTTGGTAAAAACTTCGGATATTACTATAAAGGTTTTTGGGACCCGGTTTAATGTTAAATCCTATCCCGAAGAAAACAAGGTAACTACAACGTTAGTAGAAGGATTGGTTGCCATCGAAACTGGAGATAAAAACAAGTCCGATACCTATTTAAAGCCAAATCAGACCGCTACATTTTTTAAGGATAAATCGGCCACATTACCTGAATCGAAAACTATAATTTCAGATCCAAGAAATTCCGGAAGGTCAGCAATTAGTGATTTAATAGTTGCTAAGGAAGTTGATCCGGCTCCTATGACTTCCTGGAAAGATAAACGGTGGGTTATTGATAGCGAAGAGTTGGGACAATTGGCAGTTGTTTTTGAAAGGCGCTACAATGTTAAAATTTCATTTGCCGATAGCTCCTTGAAAAAGTACACATTCACAGGGTCGTTGACAGATGAAACCTTTGAACAGGTATTGAAAATAATTCAATTATCGGCCCCTGTTAAGTTTGAGGTTAATCATAACATGGTAACCATAAAAAAGGAAAAATAAGATTTCGACGTAACAACAAAAAAATAATAGCCTATGAAGTAGAAGTTATTGAAAAAAAATCGCAGAATGCTGAAACATCCCGCGATTTATTAATTTTTAATGTTAAACAATTATCGTCATTTCGTCCTCTTCCACAATTTCGAAATGGCAAATACTAACACACTAAAAACATTCAAAAGTATGAAAAAAAAGCATTACTATGCGCTTTTTAACTTTTTAAAAAAGCATAACAAACTACTTAACATTATGAAAATTACCTTCCTTCTAAACTTATTCTGTTTAGTGGCAATTTCCTCAACATCATTTTCTCAAAGCGGAAATTTTACGCTAACTTTTGAGAATACCAAGGTGAAAGAAATATTAAAAACAATCGAAAGTCAGAGCTCGTATCGTTTTTTCTATAACGATCAGTTAAGCGATGTGAACAGGATTGTCAATGTTTCCGTTAGCCAGTCGAACATTCAGGATTTGCTTACTCAGGTATTCGAAAAAACTGATGTAACTTTTACTGTGCTGGAAAACAACCTGATTGTTGTAGGGCCAAAAAAAGCTCTTCAGCAAAAAGCTGTGGGAACA
>JAAUTT010000295.1 GCA_012031335.1 Bacteroidales bacterium
TTGTGAATGTGGATCGTCAGGTTACCATATCAGCCAAGGATGAACCTATTGAATTAGTGCTCGAACGATTATTTGAGCGTTCCGATTTAACTTTTAAGGTTTTTGAGGATAATCTTGTCGTAATTACAAGCAAAGTTGTTCAACAAAAAAGGATAACAGGTGATGTTACCGATATGCAAACCGGAGAACCCTTACCAGGTGTAAATGTTTTAATTGAAGGAACAACTACCGGAACAACTACTGATTTTGACGGTAAATTTTCAATGGATTATTCCCAGGATAACCAGGTGCTTGTGTTTTCCTATATTGGCTATGTCTCCGAAAGAATTCCGCTGGCAGGTCAAAGCAGTATTAGCGTTAAACTGGTTCCCGATATCACCAAGCTGGACGAAGTAGTGGTTGTTGGTTATGGCACCCAGAAAAAAAGTGATATAACAGGTTCGGTAACATCAGTTTCGAAAGACCGTCTTTCGAGATTACCTGTAAACAATGTTATGCAGGCTATTCAAGGTGTTGCAGCTGGTGTTAATGTTACCCAAGGATCGTCGGTTCCTGGCGATGCCCCAACAACAATGGTTCGTGGACGCGGGTCCATCAATGCCTCAAATGATCCATATATTGTTGTAGATGGAATACCGCTTACTAAAACTGATGCCTCTATTAATGATATTAATCCAAACGATATTGAATCGGTAGAAATTTTAAAAGATGCTTCTGCAACAGCTATTTATGGAACAAACGGCGCTAATGGTGTAATTCTTATTACAACCAAACGCGGTACTGCCGGAAAGCCAAAAATTAGCTACAATGCTTATGGAGGGATTGAAGAATTCGCCCACATTCTTGAACCAGGTTCCGGCGAAGATTTAGTAAAAGCATATAAGGATTATGCTGCTATCCAATCGGGTGTTACTTTTTGGCCAGGTACAGAGGTAAGGAATGAATTTGAAGCTGAAACTGGAAAAATGGAGAAACTACCGATTGGTTTGATGCAGCAACCCAAACGGGTATTGTCCAGGACCATAATATAAGTGTCTCAGGTGGAGCTGAAAATGTTAAATACTATATTTCCGGCGAATATCTCGACCAAAAAGGTGTATTGAAAGGATATAACTACAAACGATATTCAGTAAGAACCAATCTGGATGTGAATGTTACGAAGTATCTTACCATAGGTACATCTTCGTATGTTGCTATGCACAACCGGGATGGTGGCCGGGTTCAATTTCTGAATGCTGTGGCTATGAGCCCTTATGGCAAAATGTACAACGACGACGGCACATATACCCAATACCCGATGTATAGTGAAACATTGTGGCGAAACCCCATGCTGAATACTACACTGGATCCGGAACGCAGGGCATACAACGCCACTGTAAACGGTTACGCCGATCTTGACTTTGGTAAAATACTGAATCCATTGTCAGGTCTTAAGTTCAAGCTCAATGCAGGATATACCTATGCACCTCAGCGCGAGAACTCATACGAAGGTCGATCGGTATATAATATGCAGGGGTATGCCCGTATGTTCAACAGGGAATCGCGGACGTGGACGCTTGAAAATATCATCTCATACAATAAAGACTTTGGTAAACATCACATTGATCTAACAGGGCTGTACGCTGCTAAAAATAAATATTATCAGGAATCTACTGCCGAAGCAAGGAATTTTCCCAATGATGAACTTGAATGGGGCAGACTACAGGCTGGTTCAACCTATAATGCATACTCATCTGCCGACCTCTATACCACACTTTCACAAATGGGCAGGGTAAATTATTCATACGACAGCCGCTATTTATTTACTTTCACAGTACGTCGCGATGGCTCTTCTGTTTTGGCAATAATCACAAATACGGAATGTTTCCATCAGTGGCATTAGGTTGGAATATTGCTAATGAACAATTTATGGATCCGATTAACAATATTATTAACAACCTGAAATTACGTGTATCGTATGGTAAATCTGGGAATGAGGCTATAAGCATCTATCAGAGTCTTACTAAACTCGAAGCTAACACTTTGGCAATGGGCGGTGCAACGCAAACCTCCTTAAAGGTGAACAGGTCCATGGGTAACTCAAATCTATCGTGGGAAACGAATACCAGCTTTAATACAGGTATTGATTTCGGATTATGGAATAACCGTATCAACGGAACAGTAGACCTCTATTTTGCAAATACAACTGATTTGCTGTTACGACGCAACCTGCCAACTTCTTTGGGTTATGATAATGTATGGACCAATATGGGTAAAATTTATAACCATGGCGTTGAAATAACTCTTAATACTAAAAATCTGACAGTAAACGACTTTTCATGGAATTCCTCCATTGTATTTTCGAATAACAAAAACGAAATCAAGGAACTTTATGGGGATGGACTTGATGACCGGACTAACCGCTGGTTTATTGGTCAACCCATTGGTGTGATATTCGATTATACAAAATTGGGAATCTGGCAAGCAGATGAAATTGCTGCAGGTTTGAATAAAGGATGGGATAATAATGCACAGGCCGGCGATGTGAAACTTGCTGATATCAGCGGACCCGATGGAGTTCCTGATGGCGTAATTACCGATCTTGACCGCAGTGTTATTGGTCAGACAACACCAAAGTGGACCGGCGGTATAACCAATACTTTTACATACAAAGGATTGGCTCTTAGTGTATTTATCAGCACCGTACAAGGAGTAAAGCTTAATAACAGTCAAATTGGTATTGCCTCCGACGAAAAGGGCCGTCGTAACTCTCCCAAAGCAGTAGGATACTGGACTCCGGAAAACAAAAGCAACGAATGGCGTTCACTTAGCCATACCTCGAACCGGTACGGCTACGGTTTCCCATACGATGCAAGTTTCACCCGAATTAAGGATGTTACTTTGAGTTATACCTTACCCGAAAAGCTAACCAGAAAGTTGAGCATTGGCGGGTTACAGCTTTATGTTAGCGGACGTAACCTCTATACAATTACCGACTGGATTGGATGGGATCCTGAAGCAAGAGATGTAGGCCGTGGTTCCGAAAACTGGGATGTAAATTATCCGCTGGTTCGCAGCTATATTTTTGGCATTAACTTAACATTATAATCAATAACCAATCATTTTTGAAGCGTTATGAAAAGATACAATATATATCAGCATTTACATTTGTTGTTGCTTTGTTACTGGCAACGAGCTCCTGTAAAGACAATTTCCTGGATGAAGACCCATATTCGTTTTATGCACCAGGGAGTAATAATCCGTTAACCATAGATGCACAGGTTATAGGCCTTCATCGTACATATGCCGAACTTTGGGGTTTGGAGTTCCCAGCAAGGATTTCTCTCAAGCTTTCAAATTGGTACCGATGTTACTTCCCCAAGTGGAACGCAAGGTGTCGAAACTCCCTTTTTCAATATGCCAACCTTAATGCCGAGAATGCCGGCGTTAGCTGGTTATGGTCCAAATGTTACGATTTTATAAACCATGCTAATATTATTATTAACCTGGTAGGAGATGATAACATGCCTGCCACTGCCGAAGCAAAATTCTTCCGTGCTTATGCATATAATTTGTTGGTTACTTTCTGGGGCGATGTACCTCTGCTTACAGAAGCCGTTGAAGTTCCCAGGACCGATCTTACCCGACAGTCCAAAACAGAAATAGATGCGCTGATTGAAGCAGATCTCAGCTATGCAGTTGCAAATCTGCCCAATGCAGGTAGTGAATCCAAAGTTGGTCGTATTAACAAAGATATTGCCCGCCAGCTTGCTGCCGAAGCATATCTTCGCATGGGCTTGAGAGATCCCGGCTATTTTGTAAAAGCCGAACAGATGGCAACCGATATTATTAGTGGTGGAAAATATTCACTTATTCAAGCAAGATATGGTAAATTTCTTGGAGAAGGTGGTGATTATTACCGGGATATGTTCCGTTATGGTAACCAGCGTCGTGCGCAGGGTAATACCGAAGGTATCTGGGTTTTTCAGATGGAATATAACCGCGACATTCCGGGAGGTACAATTGATAACCCACAGTTCCGTCGCGTATGGCAGGCTTCCTACCATAATATACCGGGTATGATTAATTGCGATTCGTTGGGTGGTCGTGGAATTGCACGCCTCCGTCTGAGTAATTTTATGAAATATACTGTATGGAATGGATTAGAAGGCGATATCCGGAACAGTAATTTTAATATCCGCCGACATACAAATTATAACAAACCAAATTTTTCGGATGTAATACCTGTTGATGCAAATGGTTTTCGTGTAAGTAAAACGGTTAAGGATGCTGATGGTAAAGACATACCTAATCCCGCGATTGTTAGTAATGTTGCTGTTAAAACCGGTGACCCGCTTATTCATGTTACAGTTACGGATACGTTGGGTAACTGGCAGCCCTATGTTACCAAATGGGGTGGGTACGATCCAACTGACGATTTTGGTTATGCCATTGTGAAGGATTGGCCATTAATGCGTTTGGGCGAAACATACCTGTTACGTGCCGAAGCTCGTTTTCGTCAGGGTAACTTATCCGGTGCCGCCGAAGATATCAACAAATTGCGCGACCGTGCTTTTAAAAATGCTCGAACAGCAAGTGCTAATCCTAACCTTGGAATGGTAAGCAGCGCAGATATAAATCTTGATTTTATACTCGACGAACGTGCACGGGAGCTTATTGGTGAGGAAAACCGCCGTTTAACGCTTATGCGCACAGGCAAACTCAAGGACCGTATTGCCTTGAATGGTGATACAAAACCTGCGGATAAAATCATTACCGGTTTCCAGGATCATAATTCCTTATTGCCGATACCACTAAGTGAAATTCGCCTTAATAAAGATGCGGAACTTAGTCAAAACCCAGGTTACGAAGTAGATTAAATTTTAAGATGTGTAGTTAGTAAGATGCAAGGGGGTAATCGGTTTTCCGGTTCCCCTTTGTTTTTTACAATTGTTTCTTTAAGTCAAATGTAATCAACCAAAAATTGATTTCCGTTTAAATTAAATGTAAGAGTAATAAATCCCGAACATACTTCTAAGGAAACTATTGCATCATGATCAGGTTATTAAAAATTTTAAATCCTTAATTTTAACGGAGAGAAGAGACAAACTTATTAATAATATTGGCTAGTTCCACCGGTTTACTTTTCATGGGCAGGTGTCCCGATTTAATACTGGCAGTTTGTTTTGGGTTTAATATATACATCATGGTATCCTGCATCTGGATGTCCAGTTCATTATCGTTGGTTAACCTTATATATATGGATGGAACATTCGGTATGGGCGATTTGCATGCTTCCAGGTAAAGTCCCTTTGATTCTGGGACAAAAGAATTTGCTATCATATTGCCCGTTTCTTCCGATAAATCGTTACATAACCCTTGCTTAATTGCCACTTCGGGCGGTCGGGTTCCAAAAAGAAACAGCATCAGTTTAAGGATGAATTGTTTAAAAAACGAAAAACAAGAAACAAATGATCCGCCTTTTTCCGGAATTAATGCAGCAATGGCAATAAAAACCTGCCAACCTGCTCTTGAAAGTTTCGGCTATTTTAAGTCCTAAAATTCCGCTGATAGAATGAACTACCAAAACTATTCTGTCAGTATTTAATTCTTTTATCTGATTAATTACTGTTTTGCTATAATCTTCCAGAGAAAGTGCACAGTTGGAATGTGCGTATTGTTCACGACCGGGGAATTCGGCATATATTGCCGGTAAACTGATTAAAGGTTTGATATCGTCCCATATGGAGCTTCTAAGGCCTGCTCCATGAAGAAACACAATTCCGGTGGTAGGTGAGGACATGCAATGAAATTATGATTGTATTGAATATCATAAAGGTTTAACCAGATAAAAAGGTTCACCTAATTTCGCCAATCTGTAATTATTCTTTGATTAATAAATAATCAGAGTATTGTAAGCTATTGCCCAACTGCATATTCAGAAAAACAAAATTGTTCGGTATGATTATTTAAGAAGCATTAAATCAGACTTATGTGCTCATTGAGTTGAATGATAAATGACATTCTGTGGTTTATCAGGAATTTCAATCAACAATAATCATGGATCGGACAAATATTTCGATGCGTTCGTCACACCAAAAAGTATGATAATACATAGATTATCTAACAAAATATTTAATAATCAATACTATCCGGCGTTTAATTAAATAATGTT
>JAAUTT010000296.1 GCA_012031335.1 Bacteroidales bacterium
ATTTCAGTTTAAAAATATTTTTCATAATCGTAAGCTTTAAATTGTTTATTCCTCTTCTTTTACAAGAACTACTTTGAAATTTGAAATTATTGGGAAGAACATAAAATGCATCCCAAGTAATACTTTTTGTTGTGGGATCGTAAATACCATCTACAAGGTCATTCAGCGAATCACCCCAACCTTGGTTGTAGCTGCTTACGTGTGTTATGGTGTTATCGGCATTCGCAAAAAATAACCTGTAACAGCATAGGCAGATCCATATCCTGCCCCTTGATCATAATAGCCCCCTATAAAATCAGAAACATAGAAAAACCCTGGAGCCAGTTTTTCAATACTAACGTTTAAATCCTTATATGCACGTGCAGGTGAAACCCTTGCAACATTTGAAATATAATCACCACTTATATCGGTTGCAGGAGCATTGGGATCATATACTACTATTTTCCTTTCGGTTGAAGAACTAAAACCATCGGAGTTTTTACCAGAATAGGATAAAGTGTACAATCCAATTGTATTTCCATCCACTTCTCCATCAACTTCAATACTTGAAGAAACATCAGTCTGACCTTCCATTGCCTTGAATCCGGGTTCCGTATATGCTGTACCCACCGGAATAGTTACCAGATCACCTCCTGTCAGATCGTATGTAAGATAGTTGGTAATACGTGATACCCCTTCCGATTCAAGTTCTTTATCGCAGCTATAGCCAAAAACAAGTGTGGCTGCCAATATTAAAATATATTGAATTTTTTTCATCGTCATTAGTTTAAAATTAGATTATAATGCCCACCAAACTTTTTCATAAATTCTTTTCAGAGGAGGTGTATTGGGATTGGATTTACGTTCCGAATCGGGATACAATAAACGCTGAGGTCTTTGCTCGCCAATTGTACTTACAGGCGAAACATCAAAGAAATCGGGATAACCTGTCCGGTTATAATCGAAAAAGGATTCGATTGCATTTGTATTAGCAGCGGCAATCCATTTCTGGGTAATGATCGATTCGAGTCCCTTATATTCATAAACACCACCAGCCTGATATAATGTCGGATCTGGAGTTAATCCGAGAAGTTTAAATGACTCATCAATACCCATCTGATAATACTGAATAGCCATAGCTTCAGTTCCATATCTCAGCTGAGCTTCGGCAATTAAAAAATTAACTTCCGGAAGGGTAAAGAAATAAACCGGAGCAGTAGGATTGAAATTGGGTAAAGACAAATTCTTGTAACTGGCATATTGTGTTTGAGCTTCTTTATAGAATCCCTGAGGAATTGCAACATGTCCGCCACCAAGTTCTGGAGTATTAAACAATGCATCCAAACGTGGATCCTGAGATTTTCTTAATGTGTCAAGTAAGGTTGCACTTGCGGCCACATTACCAGATAATCTGTCGATGAAAGTTTCGTAAAAAGGATTTCGGTTGTCTTCCTCATTTTTGAAAGCAATCATTTTGGCATCCTTTGTAAGAAAATTGTTTTCGGCCAATAAGGCAACTATTTGTGAGCGATATTTTTCAGGATCAACATTTACATAACGCATATAAATTTTAAGTTTTAAAGTATTGGCAAACTTGAACCAATCGTTTAATTGATCATCTAAGTCAGCTTCCTTATCCGGAACACCACCAAAAATTATATCGCTATAGCCTACTTTTGAAACGCTGCTTAAGGAAAAATCTTTAGAAACAGCATCATCAATGCGCATTAACAAACTGTCGTAAACAGCCTGTCCGGTTTCCCACTTTGGAGTTAAAACATTTACGCCTCTTAGCGCTTCAGAGAAAGGAATATCACCGTACAGATCAGCCAATACCTGAAAGGTATAAGCCTGCATTAAAGTGGCAATCATATAGTATGACCAATCCCCTTCTTTTTGCGTCTCAACACGAATGTATTCGTAATCTTCCAGTGCATCGGAATAAAGCGATGAAAACTGGTTATCGAAATCGCCTTCGGTAAGGGAATATTCTTCCAGATTTACCCATTGTGAAGCAGCTGTGCTTTGAGTATAATGTTGCGACCAAACACCTCCCAAATGCTGATAGTAGCCCCCAATAACATATGCTGAACCAGCAATGGCGCTTGGAAGCACTAAGCTTGGTGTAACAACATCAGGATTATTAGGACTGGTATTGATATCGAAAAATCTTCACTGCAGGCAGTAAGCGTAAGAACAGTGAAGAGAATAGCTAACCATTTATTATTGTATTTCATAATGTACTAGTGTTTAAATTAAAGGATAATCTCACGCTAAATCCATAACTACGGGTTGAAGGTATAGCTCCGTATTCTCCATAATCGGCTTCCAAACCATTCGAGTCTGCAAAAGTTGTAGCTTCGGGATCGATAAAGGTATTGCTCGAAGGAGTCCATAATAACAGGTTGCGGCCAATAAGTGAAAAATCGGCTTCCTGAATAAATGTTTTGTTTAACAATTTCTTTGGAAGTCTGTAACTAATTGAAACTTCGCGCAGCTTAACAAACGATTTGTCGATAACGAATAACTTGCCAAATTTACCGGCTCCATAAGTCTGGTTGAAATACTGGTTGAAGTTGTTATCAAATCCGCTGATAGGAACTGTATTTTCAACATATTCACCTGAAGCTGTACGTTGAACCGAATTCGGTATAATAAACGGCTGACGATCGTTAAAGGTAGTTTGAGGTCCGTTACCGGTAAAGTACATCATTTCGGCAGTACGCGAATACATTAAACCACCCTGGCGGATATCGAAAAGAATATTCATGGAGAAACCTTTATAAGAGAGAGCTGTTCCGGCGCCCATGATATAATCGTATTGTGAATTACCGTAAATTTGTTTGGTAGCTGAAGTTACAGGTAAACCGCTGCTGTTTACAACAATTCTGCCATCTTCTGTCATTTCCGGGCCATCGCCTTCAAAAAGAGCAAGTGGTTCACCAGGACGACCTACAAAGCCAATTGAAGAGGTACCACCTAAATCTATCTGATCCAGACCTTCGACAAGTTCAACCAATTCATTTCTGTTCTTTGTGTAATTCCAGTTCAGTTTCCATTCGAAATTCCCGGTTCTAACAGGAACAACCGATACCATTAATTCAACACCTTTATTGGTTATCTTTCCAAGATTCAAAGTTTGACTCCTGAAACCGGTGGACCCTGGAAGAGTTGCATTCCAGATAAGGTCCGTAATTGTTTTGTCGTATACTGCAACATCCACATTAAAAACGCGATTCGAAGAAACGAAGATCAGCACCGATTTCCATTTCAGTTGTAATTTCAGGTTGAAGTCCCTGATTTCCGATTCTGTTGCTTAAAGTAAATGCATTTATATTATTAAGGAGTGGGAAATTAAGACTTCTGTAACGGTCTGTTAAACCTCCCTGAACAAATACAGATTTGATAAGATAAGGACCAGCATCATTACCTGTTTTGGCCATACCAGCACGGATTTTACCAAACGACAAAATACTTCTTAGGTTACTACCCAAAAGTTCGGAGAAGGTAAAACTAAGACTCACACCCGGATAAAAAAACGAGCGGTTGGACGAAGGCAAGGTAGAGGACCAGTCGTTACGCGCCAGTACATTTAAGTTAAGGAAGCCACCATAAGTTAAATCAACACTTCCATAAGCCCCAACTAACCTGCGTTTAGAAGTTTCCTCAGTTACCGTAGGAGTAGATGAGCTGTTCGAAAGGTTGTAAAAATTGGGAATATCCAAACCAATTACCTGAGCAGACTGATCTCTGGATTCGCGCTGATTAAAGTTGTGCCCTAAGATGGCATTGAACTCGAGTTTATCAAAGAATGTTTTGTTAACATTAATAATAAAATCAGTATTTATCTCAGCATTATAATAAGAAGATTCCCTTACACGACCAACTTCATCGTTATAATTAGCTCTTTCGCTCAAGGTAATAGCTCTCCACGATTTCAGTGTAGCATTCGAAACATCGGAACCTAAACGAAAAGTGGTTTTTAACCAGGGAGTCAATGCATAATCGAGGGTAACATTACCGAATAAACGGTTTTCAGTAAATTTATTACCATGCTCATTCAAAACATAGTAGGGGTTTTGAGCATATATGGTGTAATAATTGTCAACATCGTTAAACTTGTTATTATAGTCCTTCTGATCAACGATACTGATGTCCCGTGGCGTTTGGAAAAGACCATCCATAACAGATTGTTCCTGACCTGTAATGGCTACGCGGCTGTCCTTTTTAACATAATTAAAAGACCCTGATACATCCAGTTTATTTCCAAATTTGGATGAACCACGGATAGCAAAGTTGTTACGTTTATAAGAATCCACATCGCCGGGAAGAATACCATCAGCGTTGATATTTCCATAGGATAGATAATAACTCGATTTATCATTTCCATTGGTAATCGAAACTGAATTATTCAACGTAACACCTGTATCAAAGAAATCTTTAACATTTGTTTTTAAAGCTTTGTAGGGTTTAATTTGTTGCTGATTATCTACAACGTGACCCCAAATTCTTGTAACTCCATCGAACTTTGGACCCCAGCTACCATTTTCTTCGAGGTTGGCTTCCAGCGTACCATCGTACCAACCCTGACCAAACTCATTCTGCATTTCGGAAATCCGCAATGGATTTTCGAAGGTGGTAGAGCTGGCAATATCTATTTTAGCTCCTTTTCCAGCCTGATTAGATCCTTTTTGGTAGTAATGATAATTACACCATTTGAAGCCCTTGAACCATACAATGCAGCACCCGATGCACCTTTTAATACAGTGATCGACTCAATATCTTCCGGATTTATATCGTTGGCACGGTTACCAAAGTCCATACCTTCATTAATATCGGTATCACCAATCAACCGGTTACTAATGGGAACGCCATCCACAACATATAATGGCTGATTATTTCCACCCAACGATGAAAAACCTCTGAGTAATACCCTTGACGAAGAACCGGGTTGACCCGAAGCAGAGGATATATTGATACCGGCAACTTTACCCTGAAGTGCATTCATGGCATTCCGGCTACCTGACGCAGTAATATCGTCGCTCGAAACACTTGTAGCGGCATAACCAAGATTTTTCTCCGATTTCCTGATACCAAGTGCTGTAACAACAACTTCTTCAAGACCGGTAGCAGAAGGCTCCAAAGCCACATCAATCGTGGTTCTTCCACCCATTTCCTGTTCGAGTGTTGTCATCCCTACATAACTAAATACAAGCGTACCAGTGCCTGAAGGAACATTAAGTACATAATTTCCGTCAATATCCGCAGTGGTACCCACTGTACTTCCCTTAACAACCACAGTTGCACCGGGCAGAGGAGTACCATCTTCAGCAGATGTTACTTTCCCCCTTACCTGAACTGTTTGCGCAGCAATACCAATCCACCCTGTAAGGGCAAGAACAATTAATAATAAGAATCTTCTCATATAGATTACTTTTAGGTTTTATAGAAATAGATCATTTAATGTAGCAATAACCGACTATTATTGAAATGTACATAGGCTGAGTTAACGGATGGTGTCTTTGGGTTTGCAGTTGGCGGAAATGTACGATCAGTTGGGGAAAAAATAAAAATTTAATAAAACTTAGCGTATTTTTACGCTAAGTTTGGATTTGATATTTCTTATTTATAATTTCGTTCCGTTAACAACTACTTATGACACGTTTAAATCCCCATGTATCAGTCGACTGTGTAGTATTCGGATTCGATTCCGGAAAACTAAAAGTGTTATTAATTGAACGGGAAAAACAGGGAATGAGAATGAAAAATCTCATAAGTTAAAAACTTCCAGGCAGTTTAATATCCGAAAACGAAGACCTGGACGAATCAGCTTATCGCACGCTTAAAGAACTTACAGGACTGGATAATATTTACCTTAAACAGTTTCAGGTTTTTGGATCGCCAAACCGTCTTACACCCGAAGAAGACCTCAACTGGCTCAAAATAACCAGCAATACAAACGTCGACAGGGTTGTAACAATTGCTTATTATTCATTAATAAAGCTCCAGGACAGTAATCTCACAGAGAAAACCATCTGGCACCCCGTTAACGATTTGCCCGAACTGGTATTCGACCACAATTTAATCGTTAAAATGGCCTTAGAAGCACTCCAACGGGAAATCCGCAGCGAACCTCTTTGTTTTGAACTTCTTCCTAAAAAAGTTCACAATCAGA
>JAAUTT010000297.1 GCA_012031335.1 Bacteroidales bacterium
ATGCGGAAACTTATCGCGAAAACATGGTGGAATCGAAACGCATTGCTCCGCATGTTACCGTATTTTCGGAAGTTGATGTTACTCCAATAGTGGAGTGGCGAAACAAAACAAACAGAAATTTCTCAACAAACATAAGGAACACCTCACCTTCACTCCTATTTTTATTGAAGCAGTTGCCAGGGCTTTGCTCGATTTTCCGGGGATAAACATCTCAGTAAAGGACGAGTATATCATCCGTAAAAACGCCATTAATATTGGCATGGCTGTGGCCCTTCCCGATGGTAACCTGATTGTTCCCGTTGTAAAAAATGCCGATAAACTAAATCTTTCGGAATTGGCAAGGCAGGTTAACGATCTCTCAAACAGGGCACGTTTAACTAAACTCAAACCTACCGAGATTCAGGAGGGCACTTTCACAATCACTAATATCGGGTCCTTCGGAAATATATCCGGAACTCCCATCATCAATCAACCTCAGGTAGCTATTCTTGCCATAGGCACTATCCTAAAGAAACCGGCAACCGTTAACATAAACGGGTTATTAGGTATTGGTCTCCGGGATATCATTACTTTGTCGCTATCGTTCGACCACAGAGCCGTTGATGGCGCTATGGGAGGAAGTTTCCTGCAGAGAATCTGCCAGTATCTTTCTGATTTTTAATGCTGACCGTGATTTATAGAAAAATGCGATTAATTTCTGTCATTATTAGGTATTCGGCAATGATAGCATAATCAGTATTTTGCAGTTTACAATATTATTCTAAATTTGTCTGATCATTTGTACCTGCAATTATATGTCAATTATTGATGAATACTAAGATACATATCTTATCCTTTTTACTTCTGACTGGTTTTTGTTTAGCCAACTCCCAGAACAGTTCCTCTCCCCGGGAAATGTTTTTAGAAGCAGAGTCCTACTTTCTTTATGAAGAATATAAAGAAGCACTTCCTATATACATACAGTTATCGGATTTATTTCCAAACAACAACAATATTACTTTTCGCTTGGGAATGTGCTACCTCAACATCCCTTACGAAAAAGTAAAATCGATAGAATATCTCGAAAAAGCCAGTAAAAATATAAATCCCAAACACAAAGGAAGCAGCCTGAAAGAAACCGGGGCTCCTCCGGATGCTTTTTATTACCTGGGTGATGCCTACCGTATAAATAACAAACTCGAAAAAGCCATTGTCACTTATAAGAAATTTAAATCGGTATCCGATCCGGCTCTCTTCGACCATAATATGATTGATGATCAGGTAAGAGCTTGTGAAAATGCTATGAAACTGATGAAAAACCCGGTAAAGGTTAACTATACCAACCTGGGAGATAACATAAATACCCGTTTTGCAGAGAATAATGCTGTTGTTTCGGCCGATGAGAATACAATTGCTTATTCGGCTCAACTGCAGTTTTATCCGGCTGTTTTTGTTTCGCGTAAAGTGAACGGAATATGGAGCACACCCGAAAACATTAATTCCCAGCTCGCTGTCGACGAAGATTGTTTTCCGGTAGGTATTTCCTTCGACGGTAAAGAACTGATTTTATACCGTAGTAACGAGTTCCTTGGTGATCTTTATGTTTCGCGGTATAACAATGGAAAATGGTCGAAAGTGCGAAAACTTAACGGTAATATCAATACAAAATACTGGGAATCGCATGCATGTATCTCAAACGATGGCAGTAAACTGTATTTTACAAGTAACAGAAAAGGCACAAATGGCGGGCTTGACATTTATGTTTCGACCCGGAAAGATATCAATAAAGACGATTGGGGCCCGGCAGTAAACCTCGGTCCGGTTGTTAATTCACCTTTTAATGAGGAAACGCCTTTTATCACTTCCAACAATGAAAAACTTTATTTCAGCTCCCTGGGTCACAATGGCATGGGTGGTTACGACATTTTCTTTTCCTCTTTCGATAAAAACAAAAATAGTTGGAGTGAACCTCAAAACATTGGTTACCCTGTAAATACCACCGATCATGACTTATTCTTTCAGCCCACCGGCGATGGAAACGAAGGTTACATGTCCCTTATCAACAACGACACGCATGGTCGAAGCGATATTTATAAAATAAAGATAAGTGCAGCCCCTGCTCAAATGGCTGCTGTAAATAAAACACTTGAAGAACCGGAAGTAACCACGCCTTCCTCCGAAACAAACCGGAGCATTACAAAACAGGCGGTTCCTGATGAAGATAAACCGGTTATCATTGCCAGCGGTCCAAACAATCTTCCTGCTGTTGATATTCAAAACACTGTATTAGTTTCTCAAACAAGCACAGCCACTGATTCCATTGTTGCAGAAACATCGGCTGTATATTCTGAGGAAGAATCAAAACTCACTGACACTGCATCAGCTCTCAAGGATGAAGTACTCGAATTTTCTCCCGGACAAAAAGAAGCCTGGCATAAACTGCTTTATGGCGGATTGGGATTTTTAGGAGCTTTTGTGCTTTTTATCCTTTTCCTGGTCTGGCGTAAAAGAAAACGGAAAGATCAAACAAAATCCTGAAAATTATTAACCACCATGACAAAACTAACTTTTCTGCTAATCCTGTTCTTATCTGTCTTCTTACCCTTGTCAGCTCAAATTTCGCCTGAAAATATCTCAGACAGGATGCAGGAAATTGACGAATATATCTTATCCGAAGAATATAACGAAGCCCTTGCTATTTGCCTTGAGCTTCTGAATGCCGGAACAGATAACCCCAACCTTGATTTTAAAACCGGATTTTGTTACCTGAATACCATTGATGAAAAGGACAAAGCCTTGCCTTTACTGAAAAAAGCTTCATTTCACATCTCAAAAGATTATAATGCCGAAAACCTGATGGAAGAGAGAGCGCCTCTTGAAACCTTGTTGTATTTGGGAGACGCCTACCGAACTATAAATAATTTTGAAGAAGCAATACGGAATTATAAAAAATATGCTCAGGAAGCAACTTCTATCAATGCTGAAGCTCAAGCCATCTCACAAAAAAGAATAAAGGAAAGTCAGATTTCCAAAGTACTGCAAAGTCAACCGGTAGGCATAGAATGGAACATCTGACAATTCTGTCAACCAGGGTATAGGTAACCTGAATCCTGTTGTTTCGGCCGATGGAAATGTTATGGTTTTTACCCGTAAAATGAAGTTTTACGATGCCATATATTACACTAAATTTCAGGATGGTACCTGGGATGAGCCAGTAAATATTACTACCCAGCTGGTTCCGATGGTGAATTTTATCCTACAGCCCTCAATTCGGATGGTACAATTCTTTTGTTAAGCAGCTACGAAGTAATTACCGGCCAGGATATTTACGAAAGTACCCTTATGGGATCGAAATGGTCGAAACTGAAAAAGATGGACGAAGGCATCAACAGTAAATTTGCTGAAATAAATGCCTGTTTTTCGCCCGACGGAAATACGGTTTTTTGCGTCTAACCGTGACAATGGTTTTGGCGGATTCGACATTTATAAAAAGTGAACGCCGGGGAGACAACAGCTGGTCAAAGGCTATAAACCTGGGCTCAGCAGTTAACACGCAACTCGACGAAAAAAATCCCGGCATTTTAAACAATGGAAAGCAACTCTCATTCAGCTCACAAGGACATTTAAACATGGGTGGCTTCGATTTATTCTATATAGATTACCCAGTACAGAATACCTCAAAACCACGCAATTTTGGTTTCCCTCTCAATACCGTTAATGACGACCTTAGCTTTTACCCGGTGCAAAATCAAAAAGCCGGATTTATTTCAAAACACGATAAAACCGGACAGGGTGAAACAGACATTTTCAGGGCTGTATATAGTTCTCTGTCTAATTTCAGCGAAATAAACGTTAAAACAATGCTGGAAATTTCGGGCACAGAAGAAGGAGATACCATATCTCTCTATCTGGTTGATACCAACATAAAGGATACAATTAGTAAAGATCAAAGAACACCAGGTAACCAAGCCCTCGAGTATACACTTTACCCGGGTACATTTACACTTATCGCTCAAAATAAACAACAAGAACCTGTTTCTGCCAGTTTCTCTGTTCCTGAAAATGCTGATGAAAATGCGGTTCGGATACCACTTTCCATTTCTTTAAAGAAACAGAAAAACCTTTGGAATGGTAGCTGAAAAAATCGTTGTGGAAGCTCCGGCACATAGTGTTGAATTAAGGAATATTTCCTTTGCTTTTAACAGTTATAAAGTAGAACAGACCTACCTTTCCTTCCTAGATAAGTTAGCTCAGTTAATGAAAGACGAGGATGACATTACACTCACCATTTCAGGTTTTGCGGACGCTCTTGGTAATAAAGAGTATAATAAAATACTATCCGGTAAAAGAGCCGAACAGGTAAAATCTTACCTGATAAAACAGGGAATTGCTGCCAACAGAATTAAAACAGTTGCCCAGGGTAGTAGTGGCTTTATTGCCGTCAATTCTAACCCTGATGGTAGCGATAACGCAGAAGGCCGTAAATTTAACCGCCGTGTTGAAATAACTCCCGAAAACCTACCGGCAGAAACCATAGTAGTTAAACAACAGGAAATTCCTGAGGAATTGAAGATTTCGAAATAGAAAACAACTATTAATGCCAATTAAGGGTTAAAAGAATATAAAATTTAAACAGCTCTGATTACAAATTGGTGCTATGATAATCTTGTACTTTGGTTTTATAAAAGTTTTTAAAATAAAGTTGAGGAATGTACCTGTATATTTGATATTAAAATAAATTATTGGACTGGATATATGCTGAACCTGAGTATTCTTATTTGCCACAATACTGAAGCCAATATAGAAATCCCAATTGGAGGTGGTGGGTTATTCTGACCACAACAGAAATAGAATAAACTAAAAATACTGGCAGAAAAATAGAAATTCTTTTATTCACATTCATAACAAATAATATTCTAACGAGGCTGAGTAAAAAGTCAAAAAATGTAATTTTAACACTAAAGATCAAAACGTCACTAAAATATTGAGTTTTTGTATTCTTCTTCGTGGCTATAGTGTCTTCGTGTTTAAAATTTCACTTTTTCATTTAATCGGGCTTTTGTCATCAACAAATCCATTATTTACCTCACTACAAGATACCCTAAAACCGTTGGAGTTTGCTGAAATACCTCATCTTGAAATGTAATTTTCAATTTTTGACCTATGAAATCTCTTAGTTCTTTTTTTAGCCGGTTGTTATTTAAAGTAAATTGCACTTCATTGTAACTATCCCTGTAAAAATGCCCAAAGAAAGCATCCCGTACTACCTCTTTTTCATTGGAATATATCGAAAAGATAACTGGTGCGATGATAATCTTGTGGCTTCGTTTTATAAAAAGTTTTTAAAATACATTTGAGGGCTTTACCTGTATCGTTGAGATTATAATAAATTATTGGCCTGGATATATTCTGAACCTGAGAATTGCTGCTTGCCACAATACTATCGCCAACATAGAAATCCCAATTTGGAAGTGGTGGGTTATCCTGACCACAACAGAAATAGTATAAATTAAAAATAATGGCAGGAAAATAGAATTTTTTTTTATTTGCGTTCATAATAATTAACATTTTTTGGTTAAAAGTTGTTGCAGCCACCTGTTCTTTGAATTTGGTTTGTTATTATAACCCCATTGCTAAAACCATAAGGGATAATCTGATCTAACCTTTCACTGTTTAATTTATATGCACGCGTTTTTTGTAATCCACCCCACGAAAGTTCTTTTGCTGTGCTTATCTCTAATTGAGGATAAGCCATTCTCAACGATTCAGCAATTTTGTCAACATACCTTGTCAAATATTCGTGCTCACCATCTTGAATATAAATTAAATCTCCATTAGAATTTGTATCCAGGCAAGGGAATTTTAATCTAAAGGTAGCATCCTGGTAGGTAAGATGTTGGAAATATGCATGAAGCCCTTCATGTAATAAAATTGCTGCTATATATGGTTGAGTGGCAGAATTTAATACTGTCGTATTTATCGTAACAAAATAATTGTTTGGATAGCTAACATCAGATCCTTCAAGTTGCCCATCAACGTCTACAGGCAAATTTCCAGCAGAAAAAGTTAAGTTTACTTGGTCTGTAACACCAAAAACCGATTTGAGAATATTGCTCAATACAGAGGGATTGCTCTCTATAATAGCTTCCAAGGCGGCGCTTCCCACTAGGGGA
>JAAUTT010000298.1 GCA_012031335.1 Bacteroidales bacterium
AATTTGAATTCATACGAAATGATGGTAACAACCGAAAATATATTGACTTATCATTTGAAATCGACCGAACTATTCACGGAACTTTCAATGTCTTTGGAAATATTTCTATCGGCAATATCGCTATAATAATAATTCACCGGATTGCCTTTAAAATAGATATTGTAAACATTAAACGTAATTGAATGCGAATATCTTCTGTTTCCTTGCCCAACTTCATCTGACAACCTAAATCGAGCCTGTGATAAAAAGGCATCCGTTTGTTATATAAATCTGAGGTAGAATAATATGGAATTGTCCGGCCCCGAATGGTGTATTTAGCATCGGGAAAGCTATAAGGACTTCCCGACATGCCTACCCAGGTTCCCGAAATTGTTATCCTTCGGGAAATACTTGCCCCTACGCTTAGCGAAAGGTCATGCCGCCTGTCGTAGAAAGGATTGTAAGGAGTTGGCGAATTTTCTTCGTTTTTGTCAATTTTCGCTAATGTATAGCTTAGCAATCCGTTAAACTTTCCAACCTGTTTCCGAAGCGACAGCTCCAATCCATAAGTTTTGACTTCTCCGGCAATAGCCAAATTTCTGAAAGCATTTTCAAGGATAATGTTATCTGAAACAGGAAAACGAAATTGATTATAAATCCAAGAATAATAAGCTTCCAAAGAAAATTCGAACCATCCGTTTCTACTTCTCATAAAATACCCGGCCGAGAAATGATCGGCATATTGCGGAGGTAAATCCACGCCCGAAAAAATGAACCGTTCGAAAGGAATAAACATTTCGAAAATTGGTATACTGTGATAGAACTGATAATTTCTTGAGTATGCAGTTTTAAAAGATGCTAATTCCGAAAGCTGATATTTGACTTTTACCATTGGTTCGGGTAAAATACTGGCCGAGGGGGAAACAGAATCCCGGCCATGTGCAATTGAAAGCCTTAACCCTCCTTCCAGGGTTAGTTTTGGCCATATTGAATAATTTGCATCTCCATACAGCTGATGGACAAACTGCCATCGTTGTCTTATTCCTTTTTCAAGTTTCGCTGGAATTGGGTTATCTGAACTGAATTTTGCAGGAAGCAGTTCATTATAGTTTGATTTCAGACCAAAATTGATTTTTCGGTTTTCGGAGGTGGTTAACGAAAAATCGTATTTAAGGGCAAGGTTTTTCATATGAGAATTCATGCGCAACTGACCGCTACTGTTTTTACCAACAAATGAGTGATTGTAAATACTATAAGTAAAAGTGAGGTTCGAAAAAAGTTGATTGCCAATTTCCCTGTTCCAGCGTGTGCTTACCAGCGAATTGCCCCATAATATTGCGCCATCTGTACGTAAAACATCGCTCCCTCCATAAGCCGAAATATAAATCCTGTTCTTTGAATCCAGGATATAATTAAGTTTAGTATGAATATCGTAAAAATAAAAATTCAACTCCTCCATTCCCTTAATAAGTTTAAAAAACCTGTCGACATAAGAACGGCGTAAGAAATAATAAAAGAACTCTTATTTTTGATCAAGGGCCCCTCTAAGGTAATGCGGCTGCTGATAGTGCCAATCCCACCCCGCACAATAAAATTTTGGTTGCTGCCATCGCGTAACCGTATATCAACAACAGACGATAAAGCCCCTCCTGTTTTAACCGGAAGGTGGCTCTTGTAAATCCTCAAATCCTTAACGGCATCGGGATTGATGGTAGAGAACAACCCTGTTATGTGGTACATATTAAACATTGGGGCATCGTCGATAAGAAAAGTCGTTTGAGAGGGCATGGTCCCCCTTACATAGAGTCCATTTGATCCTTCATTATTACTTCTGATACCTGGCATAAGTTTTAAAAACTGCAATGCGTCTTTTTCGCCCAATAAAGCGGGATAGATACCCATGAGCTTAAGAGGCAGTTCATCGTAGCCTAGCTGCATAGAATTAACTTTATCGTTCAGTTTACCAGTAAGTTTAACTTCCTGGAGATTCGTAACAGAGCGGTTAAGTTCTATAAGAATATTTACAGTATTGGAAATATCAATAACAGTATCTAATAGAAAATATCCTATGAAAGAAAAGGCCATACGGTACTTTCCCCGAGGCACAGCATAACTGAAATATCCAAAAGCATTGGTATTTGTACCGTTACCAATTTCGGTAAAAATAATATTAGCACCTATTAAACGTTCGCCAGTTGCCTTGTCTTGCACATATCCTGAAACATTGAACAGTATGGTGGATTCGTTATCAGGCTTATAAAGTATAATTTTTTTACCTGAAATCTTATATTCGAAATTAGCCTGACTTTTGATTATATCCAATACCTCATTTAAGGGTTTGTTATCAGCGTTTACTGAGACTGAAGAATGAACATTGATTTTACTCGAACTGTAATAGAAAACCAGGCTATATGTTTGAGAAAGTTGAGAAAGGGCCTGATGTAACGGAATATTAGTGCAACGGATGGAAATCCTTTCCGCCCCGGCGTTTTGGGCCGTTAGAACAACCGGAGCAAATATCAGTAAGAAAAAAGTAATACTTCGGATCATGAAGCAAAGATACTATTTGCCATAAAAAAGCAAAGTATCAGTTACAACCGCCTCCAGAAAAAACAAGTTTATTATTTTGCAAATTGTAAGTGCAACCAATTGTAAGACTCACGATATCCAGTATTCCATAAATCTCCGGATTGCTAAATTCACCCGAAAAACGACACTTTTCCAAGTGAGAGGGCAAAATAACCTGAATACTGAAATATCGCTCCAGACTACTGGCAATTTCAATTAAAGGGGTATTATGGAATTCAAGCTTTTTGTCCCTCCAGGCAGCAGAATTCGAAACATTGGATTTATACTTGTCTATGATGGTTGACGAATCCTTTAATATAGCAACTTCACCCTTATTTATAATTGTATTAACTGATGGAGAACCGGTCTTTGAAAAGAGAACTTTGCCTTCCTTAAGGTATACCTCTGAAAAAGTTTCGTTTTTGAAACTTCTGAGATTGAATTTGGTACCTAATACTCTTACCGATGCTTTTTCTGTTTCAACCACAAAAGGTATTTGACTTTCCGAGACATCGAAAAAAAGCTTCACCAGTAAATTTCACAAAACGTGTTTCGTCAATAAAATCAGGCTGATATGAAAGTGAACTGAATTTGTTTATCCAAACTTTTGAACCATCGGGTAATTCAATGGATTGCATATTGTTTGCCGTTTCAACGGTTATCCAGTCGGGCTCATTTGCATTTTTAAGAAGCACCACCGAAATAACTATTAATGGTATAACTACAGCAGCAATCTTAAGAATGTAGGAAGGAATTATTTTTTGGTTTTTCTTTCCGCGATCCTCCTCCGGTAAATTATCTTTTGCATCGGCAAATCGTTTCCATTCGGTTTCTACATCAACATCAACCCTTTGCACAATAGTTCCGGTAAGATTCCATATGTTTTCCAATTCACGGAACAAAAGTCTGTTTTCCTCTGATTCGTTAAGCCATTTATCCAGCATAAGCCTGTCGGAGTTGTTTATACTACCTTTAAAGTAGTCGGATGCAATATGGTAAATGTCTTCTTTCAAAATAAACAGATTGTAATAATAGACAAATGGTTGTTTAAAAACCCTACCTCAATTAAACAAAATAACAACAAAATCATTTCATTTGTTATTAAGGGTTTAAGGGTTTCTCTTAATTTCTTGAATGCCTTGCTAATGTGTTTTTCAACCGCTTTAACAGAAATATCAAATTCAGCAGCAATTTCTCGATTTGATAAAGAAGTAAAACGGCTCATGGTAAATACCTCGCGACAAACAGGTGATAAAAGAATCGAAATGGCTTTTTTTCCACCTCAACCTCAATGGTCCTGGAACGAATGCTATCAGAATCATTTTCATAAAATGATCCGTAACATTTGGTACCTGATTTAGGCTAATACTTTTTTTTGCTCGGGAATTATGGTTAAAAGCAGTATTAACAACAGCCCTGTAAAGGTAAGCAGCCACAGGACCTTTGATTACAATATCATCCTTTTTTTGCCAGAGTTTTAAGAAAACCTGCTGAACAATATCTTTGGCTTCGTCTCCATCTTTTACCACAGAAGCAGCAAGATTGCAAAGCACAGGAAACTGCTCCTTAAAAATTTTCTCGAATTCGCTACTGGTCATGGTTGAAAGACGGTTTGCTTCGCAAAATACGAATTTTGACAGAAATGAACCGTCTTTGACCTCAACAAAATTTAGGAATCAAGCTTGTATAAATTATCTTGCTAAAATTCAGGTATATTAAATATTTAAATTTGGTTTGATTCATAATTGTCATTATAGTTAATTCAAGTTGTTATAAGTTAGCTCAATTTTATTTCATATTTCAAAATTAATGAACAAATTAATGTTAGTATTTGCTATTATAACCAGAATCTCTATAAATAAATGACACTATGAAAGAAGATGGAAATCAATCAGCAATAGGTGAGGTAACTTACGATACAAAACCCAAAGTGACCGGGATTGGAGGAATTTTCTTCTTTTCGGATAACCCGGAAGAAACTAAAGAATGGTATGCCAGATACCTGGGACTGGAAGTGAATGAATATGGCTCAAGTTTTGAATTCAGGAATGCTCACCGCCCGGATGAGATCAATTACCTGCAATGGAGTCCCTTTAAAAAAGGAAGTGAATATTTCGAGCCCTCGAAAAAAGAGTTTATGATTAACTACCGTGTGCAGAACATCGAAGGATTAGTTGAAAAACTTAAAAACAATGGGGTAACAATATTAAATTCTATTGAAACCTATGATTATGGAAAATTTGTCCATATTATGGATCCGGACGGGAATAAGATTGAATTATGGGAACCAATTGATATTACTTTTACCAACATGGGAGGTAAAACAACAAAATAAAAATTTGGTAACTCTTAAAAAAACTGTCTCACTCTTTCCAAAAAATATTCCGGGGGCCGACAAGGTTTTCTGGAATCGGATTTTGTAAAGACCAGTGTTGTCTCTCCATAATTCAACCGCTCACCAAGGGAATTATAAACTTCATATTCGAAGCGAATGCGGACTGCCGGTAGTTCTTTCAAATAGGTTTTTACGGTCAAAAGATCGTCGTAAAAGGCTGGGGCAAGGTAATTACTCTGTAGATTGATCACTGGAAGAATAATGCCACTATCCTCCATCTCCTTATAAGTCAAACCAAGAGTGCGAAGCATTTCGGTGCGGCCAACCTCATAATACAAGGGGTAATTTCCATAATAAGCATAACCCATGCGATCGCTTTCGCCATAACGCACTCTTACCTGGGTTTCGTTGATATACATACCTGATTAAATATTATGGTTTATTTCCATGAACGGATTGCAAATATAAAAGCTGGAAAAGGTATTTTAATATTTATCTTTATTTTTGTTTAAAATATTTACCTCCAATGAGACTTTTATTCAGCTTTTTCGTTTTCGCTTTCATCACACTTTATCCGCTTTTTTCGCAAGAAAATCCCGATCCCGATCAAATGTTTCAAAATGCCCGGGAACAAGCATTTTCGAAGAATTATACTGAAGCAAGAAAAATTTGCCATCAAATACTTGCATTGAATGGTAATTATTTGGATGCCCGTATTTTGCTTGCAAGGACATTTTCATGGGAAAACAAGTTCGATTCGGCCCGATATCATCTTAAAAAAGTACTACATCAGGATTCTTATGCTTTAGATGCTTACCTGGCTTTGGCCGATGCAGAGTTATGGAGTCTCAATTGTTTTAAAGCTTCAGAAGTTTGCGACTCAGCCCTTCAAAAAATTCCTAACAACTATGATTTATACATAAAAAAAATTAAGGCATGTCTTTGCCGTGAAGATGTAAGTTGTGCCCGAATAGCTATTGACTCGCTATTAAAAGTACATCCTCTCAATACGGAGGTTCAGGATCTGCTGAATCAAACAAAACAGGGAAAATTCCGCAACAGGATTATTGTGGAACACACCTTTGAATTTTTCAGGGAACCATACATCAGACGCTGGCATGTAACATCATTACAGTACCAGCGCGACGCCAAATGGGGAACATTCCTGGGGAAAATAAATGCAGGTCAGCAAATCCCGGCAAGCGGAGAATTATTTAATCCGGGTGCTCTGCAATTTGAAGCAGATGCCTATCCTCATTTAGGAAAA
>JAAUTT010000299.1 GCA_012031335.1 Bacteroidales bacterium
CCACTTGTTTAAGTAAATTTACACTGGTTTTATGAAATCCAAATATGGCGCAATCAACTGAAATATTCGGTAAGTAATATTTTGTTCCATGATTCAGAAATTCACCCTGTTCCAAAATAAAGCTCATTGCTTAAATTATTTTATTGTGTATATTTTACAATATAAAGTTTTTACCTAATATTGTGCATAATTAAAAAATATCCGGGAAAATCATCACTTTAATATTTTTTATGTGAATTTAATATGAAGTTTTGATTTCCGAATTTAAAAAATTCAAATCACTTACACTTTACTATGAGAAAAACGATAAGTATTTTAACAATGGGTATTATATTGTTGATAAACACACCCATATCATTTTCACAAAGTTCAGCTCCTCAACTTGGTAAAAATAGTATAAAGGAGGTTATTTCGGCTATGACACTTGAAGAGAAATGCAAATTGGTTGTAGGGACCGGTATGCGCATGGGAAACGGACCTGTTGTTGGTGAAACCCAAAACAAGGTGCCAGGCGCTGCAGGAACAACCTTTGGTATTTCAAGGTTGGGCATTCCGGCAATTGTTGTTGCCGACGGTCCTGCAGGTTTAAGAATTTCACCCATACGTAATAATGATTCAATAAAAACATTTTACTGCACGGCTTTTCCGGTGGCAACACTTCTTGCATCTTCATGGGATATTGAGTTGGTGAAAAAAGTTGGTGCAGCAATGGGTAACGAAGTTAAAGAATATGGTGTGGACATAATTCTGGGACCCGGATTAAATATTCACCGCAACCCATTAGGAGGAAGAAACTTTGAATATTTTTCAGAGGATCCTTACCTCACTGGTAAGTTAACAGCAGCCATAGTTAATGGAATTCAGTCGAAAGGTGTTGGAACTTCCGTTAAGCATTATGCTGCAAACAATCAGGAAACAAACCGGAATACTATTAATACCCTTGTAAGTGAAAGAACTCTCAGGGAAATATATCTCGAGGGTTTTCGTATTGGTATTCAGGAATCTGATCCATGGACAGTGATGTCTTCATATAATAAAATAAATGGGACATATGCTTCTGAAAGTGAAGATCTATTAACTACAATATTACGAAATGACTGGGTTATAATGGTTTTGTAATGACAGACTGGTTCGGTGGCAAGGACCCGATAGCCCAGATGATTGCAGGAAACGACCTGCTCATGCCAGGCACTCCCAACCAAACCAAAAATATTATGGAAGCTGTTCAGGCAGGAAAACTGAGTATGGAAATACTCGACAGAAATGTAGAGAAAATCCTGAATATCATTCTTAAAACTCCAACATTTAAAAATTACAAATATTCCAATAATCCTGATTTAAAAGCCAATGGACAGGTAGCGCGTATGGTTGCTGCTGAAGGCATGATATTATTAAAAAACGAAGGAAAAGCTCTTCCGCTGCCCACATCCATCAATACAATAGCAGTATTTGGAAATACTTCCTACGACATAGTAACAGGTGGAACCGGAAGTGGGGATGTTAACGAAGCCTACAGTATTTCGCTTGTAGAAGGATTAAACAATGCCGGCTTCAAACTTGATGAAGAATTAAAAGAAATATACACCGGATTTATAAAACAGGAATATACTAAACGTCCTAAACAACGCGGATTTATGTTACCTCCACCACTTCCGCAAATGGAACTATCATCCGCAATAATTAATAAAAAAAGCTGAGGCATCAGAACTTGCACTAATTACATTAGGCCGTAACTCAGGAGAATTTGCTGATCGAAAAACTGATAACGATTTCTACTTAAATGAAACAGAAAAACAGATGATTAAAAATATCTCGGCCGCTTTCCATTCAAAAGGGAAAAAGGTTGTGATAGTGCTTAACATCGGAGGCGTTATAGAAATTGCCAGCTGGAGAGATTTTGCCGATGCCATTTTGCTCTCGTGGCAACCTGGCCAGGAAGCAGGAAACGCCATTGCTGATGTACTAAGTGGAAAAGTAAATCCTTCAGGTAAATTAGCAACTACCTTCCCCATCGATTACACTCAGGTATCCTCGGCAAAAAATTTTCCCGGAACACCGGCTGAAAAACCTACCGAAGTTGTTTATGAAGAAGGAATTTATACCGGATACCGTTATTTTGACAGTTTTAACTTGAATCCTGCATATGAATTTGGATATGGTTTATCATATACAACATTTTCATTATCTGGCATGAAACAAAGTTCATCTAAATTTAAAGATAAGGTGATTGTTTCTGTAGATGTAACAAATACAGGTTTAACTGCCGGAAAGGAAGTGGTTCAGATTTATCTTACTGCACCGGGAAAATCGATGGATAAACCAACCAAAGAATTGAAAGCTTTTGGAAAGACCGAACTTTTGCAACCTGGGAAAAAACAAACATTATCTTTTACAATTGATGCCAGAGCATTAAGCTCGTTCGATACAAACCGATCGACTTGGGTTGTTGAAGCTGGTGAATATAAAATAAGTGCAGGTACATCATCAAGAAACATACAACAAACAGCCATATTCAATATAGCTTCGGAAGTAATTGTGAAGAAAGAAAATAAGTCTTTGTCACCTGCAAAAAATATTTCCGAATTAAAAAAATAGCGTAAATTTCATCACAGTTATTAACCTTAAAAACTAAAGCAATGAAGCACATGAATTTTTGTATTCTTTCAGTTTCTATGTTTCTTTTGTCGGTTGCCGGATATGCCCAGACAGCAGATGAGATTATAGAAAAATATGTCAATGCCATCGGAGGTAAAGAAACCTTAGGGAAAATCAATTCTCTTTATATGGAAAATTCTATAGAGGTTATGGGTAACGAAGGTCCAAGTACTACTGTAATTCTGAATGGTAAGGAGCTAAAAGTGTTTCCGATATTATGGGACAAAAAAATGGTTCAATGCTATACTGATAAGGGTGGATGGGTAGTAAACCCATGGCTGGAAGCAGCGATCCAGTTGAAATGCCTGCTGATCAGTACAATTCCGGAAAGTCTCAGATTTATATTACCGATCCTATAGTCGATTATACATCAAAAAGGTTACAAGGCAGAATATGTAGGAACAGAAAAAGACGGGAAACGTTGACGCACATAAAAATCAAACTTGTATCAGCAGATAATATAACGATTACATATTTTATCGATCCTACAACCAATTATGTTATAAAAATGACAATGTCTGGTAATATGATGGGACAGACCATGGAAGTTGTTACAACTCCAACCGATTACCGCAAAACGGATCAGGGTTTGGTTCTCCCATATATCACGGAAGTAAACTATGGAGGACAGTTTTCTTTGGTTCTTAAAATTAAAAAGCTCGAATTTAATAAACCTGTTGATCCGGTTATTTTCGAAAAAGGCAATATGAGTTTGTAAAATATTTAATTCGGAACATGGGTTGAGCAATCAGTCCATGTTTTTTTTTGCTTTTTTTTAAAATCCTTAAGGTTAATCATTTAATTATGAAACAATTTAACTTAATATTACTACTATTGGTTTTAGGGTTTCCAGTCTTTTCTCAGGTTGAAAACTCAAACCAGAAAATGGATGTATTTATCAGTAACCTGATGAATAAAATGACCCTTGATGAAAAAATCGGTCAATTAAACCTATCATCAGGCGGTGGTGGAGTTGCAGGAGGTCCTTCGGCTATGGATACCATGCTGATGAAGGGAATGGTGGGTGCAACGGGAGGTTTTACCTTCCAGGCCATTCGTCACACCCAGGAAACTGCTCTTAAATCGCGTCTCAAAATTCCATTGCTTATAGGAATGGATGTAATTCACGGGTACAAAACAGTATTCCCTATTCCTTTAGGCTTATCATGTACCTGGAATCCCGAACTAATCGAAAGAAGTGCACGTATTGCAGCTGTTGAAGCCAGTGCAAGTGGAATTAACTGGACATATTCACCTATGGTTGATATTGCCCGTGATCCACGTTGGGGAAGGATTGCTGAGGGCTCGGGAGAAGATCCTTACCTAGGATCAAAAGTCGCAGCTGCTATGGTAAAAGGTTATCAGGGTATTGATCTCGCCAAAGAGAATACAATTCTTGCCTGTGTTAAACATTTTGCTTTATATGGGGCTGCGGAGGCAGGAAGAGATTATAACACCACAGATATGAGCCATATTACTATGTTTCAGTTTTATCTGCCGCCTTATAAATCAGCCTTTGAAGCGGGAGCAGGGAGTGCTATGTCATCCTTAATGTAATCGACTATGTGCCGGCAACCGGTAATAAATGGCTCCTTACTGATGTATTGAGAACTCAATGGGGATTTAAAGGTTTTGTTGTATCCGATTATAATTCCATAGGCGAAATGAACCAGCATGGACTGGGTGATATTCCAAAAGTTTCCGCTCTTGCATTAAAAGCCGGGTTAGATATGGATATGGCAACCAATGGTTATATTACATATCTTAAAAATTTATTGAAGGAAGGCAAAATAAGTCAGAAAGATATAGACCTGGCTTGTAAAAGAGTACTGGAGGCTAAGTACAAATTAGGTTTATTCGATGATCCTTATCGTTATTTGAACGAAAGCCGCATGAATAATGAGATTCTTACGACAGAACATCTTGATGTTGCACGGGATATTTCAAGAAAATCAATTGTTTTGCTTAAAAATGCAGATCAAATGCTCCCGATAAAAAAATCAGGTACCATTGCAGTGGTAGGTCCCCTGGCCGACAGTAAGGTAGATATGCTGGGAACCTGGGCTTTTATGGGCGATGTATCCAAAGTGGTACTGCGGTAGAAGGCATTAGAAATACAATTGGATCAAACGGGAAAGTTATATATGCAAAAGGTTCTGTTGTTACTGATGATCCTTATTTACTAAAAAATTCAGCTGGATTCGGTTTTGGCCCAAGAGCTCAGACAGATAACACACCCAATGATGTTTTAATTAAAGCTGCAATGGATTCCGTGTCAAAGCAGATGTAATTGTTGCAGTTTTAGGTGAACAAGCAACATGGTCAGGAGAAGCTGCCAGCCGGGCGGATATAAGTTTACCCGAAAGTCAGAAAAATCTTCTTAAAGCTTTGCTCTCAAGTGGAAAGCCAGTAATATTGGTGCTTATGAGTGGGCGTCCCTTAACAATTCCCTGGGAACATGCCAATGTTCCAGCCATTTTGGAAGCATGGCATTCAGGAACGCAGGCTGGTAATGCTGTTGCTGATGTACTTTTTGGAGATTACAATCCATCGGGAAAATTAACGGCTACTTTTCCGCAAAAGTGTTGGACAAATACCACTGTATTATAATCATCTGAATACTGGTCGTCCTATGGAGGCAACCAATAAATTTACATCAAAATATCTTGACATTACCAATGATCCACTTTACCCATTTGGTTACGGATTAAGTTATACCACTTTCTCTTACAGCGATATAACTATTAACAAAACCAGCTAAAAGGCAATGAAAGTCTGAATGCAACAATAACCGTTTCAAATACCGGTACATTCGCCGGTGAAGAGACCGTTCAGTTATACCTGAACGATCCTGTTGCAAGTATTTCCCGCCCTGTTAAAGAGTTGAAAGGATTTAAAAAAGTGTTTCTTCAACCTGGGGAGAAAAAAGTTGTAAACTTCAATATAACAACAGAAGACCTGAAATTTTTCAATAGTGATTTAAAATACGATTGGGAATCAGGAGAATTTATTATTTATATAGGAACAAATTCATCAGATTTAAAAATGGTTAAGGTTACCTGGTTAAAGTAAATATGTATATAAATATAAATACAAGTCCCGCAAATTTGCGGGACTTTTTCTTCCTCCTATACCTTTAGGTATGTAACTAATTTATTAGTTATTAAGACTAAAAAAATTACTTTTGCAACTTAAATATAACCGGGAGTGTAAATAGCTGTTTAATTACAGCTCCTTTATACTCAGCTGGCACCCAAACAGGGGAACTCTTTACAACTCTGATAACCTCAGCATCCAATAAAGGAGATGCACCTCTTACAACTTTAGCCCAATTTACTTTACCATCTGTATTTACAACAAACTGCACATAAACTTTACCTTCAATCTTTTAGTGTTACCGGAAAATAACAATACAATGATTTCAGAAAATAAGAGTACAATGATTTCGGAAAGATAGAATACAACGATTTCGGAAAATAGTGATGCAGT
>JAAUTT010000300.1 GCA_012031335.1 Bacteroidales bacterium
GTAATGTCGCCTGCTTTTGAATGAAACCGTGTAAAAATCTGGTGGTAGCGCCAATACTTTTTTCCGGATACCGAGCTTTTCGAAAGTTGAAAAAAAGGGCATTTTTTAGCTCTTCTTGTGTGATGGTATCCTGTTTGGATCCTCTGGCAAAATAAATCATAATATTATTTTTATCTTTTTACGCGTGCATTGCCTTCCCAAATGCTCCAAACCTGGTCTTCGTCAGCAGGCTGACCATAATCGGTAACAAATGTAGTTGCCAGAGCTCCGGTGGCCCAGCCAAACTGAACCCATTTTTCGGGTTGCCAGTTTTTAAGAATACCATATAGTAAACCACCTACAAAACCATCGCCACCGCCAATACGATCGAGAACATGAATTTCGCGTGGTTCAATTACATGCCATTTTTCGCCTTCGAGCATGATGGCGCCCCATAAGTGGGTGTTTACACTAACAACTTCACGAAGTGTTGTGGCAAAACAGGAGGCATTTGGAAAAGCAGCCTTAACCCGGCCAATCATCTGTTTGAAGTTTTCGATCTGTGAAGCTAATCCTTTTCCACCTGCTTCCGGACCTTCAATTCCGAGACAAAGCTGGAAATCTTCCTCGTTTCCGATCAGAATATCAGAGATACTGGCAATTTCGGTAAAAATAGCATGTAACTCTTTTTCACGACCTTTCCAGAAAGATGCTCTGTAATTGAGGTCGAAGGATATTCTTGTGCCATATTTTTTGGCGACACGGGCCAGTTCGAGGCAAAACTGACTGGTTTCAGGTGATAAGGCACCAATAAGACCCGAAAGATGCAAAACCTGAACTCCTTCTTTTCCAAAAATACGGTCGATATCGAAATCCTTCACATTTAAGGTACACCCCACCTCTCCTGCCCTGTCGTTATGAACACGTGGACCACGTGAACCAAATCCGCTGTCGGCAATGTTAAACTGGTGGCGATACCCCCATGGACCACCCTGAGGTACCTCAGGCCCTTCGTAGGTCATGTGACGACCCGCCAGGTTATTTTTAATGAACTGCGCAATGGGACTATCCTTTACAAAAGTAGTGAGCACCTTTACAGGTAAACCCAGGTAAGCCGGCACACTTGCAACATTTGTTTCGGCACTTGTAGCCTGCATAAAAAACGTATCGCTTGAATGAACCGGTTGTCCGTTTGCAGGCGTAATTCTGATTCCCATACTTGTTGGAACCACTAATGAATATCGAAAGTCTTTTTTTAATTCCATAGAAAAAGATTATTATTTAAATGTTCGAATACTGTTATTTTAAGTCAAATAAAGAAGGCAATTCTGTATTTAGATTTAGCATGATTGAATTTGATCAAAACGACCCTTTCAAATCTGCTGATACATTATTATACTCCGCCATATGCACTGTATCCGCCGTCCACAGGCATAACAACTCCGGTAACAAATGAAGATATATCGGATAACAGATATAACATAGCCCCGTTTAAATCGTTCGGTTCACCGAATTTTCCCATAGGAGTGCTGGTAATAATTTTCTTACCGCGAGGAGATAATTCACCGGTAGTTTGATCGGTTAACAAAAACCGGTTTTGATTTGTAAGAAAAAATCCCGGGGCTATGCAATTAACCCTGATACCCGTTTTTGCCAGGTGTACCGAAAGCCACATCGTAAAATTATTGATAGCAGCCTTGGCAGCTGAATATGCCGGGATTTTGGTTAATGGCTTGAAGGAATTCATGGAAGAAATATTCAAAACCACACCATTACCAGACTCCACCATATCAGTTGTAAAAACCATAGTAGGAAGCAAAGTCCCCTTAAAATTCAAATCGAAAACATAATCGAAAGCTTCGGGTTGTAATCCGTAAAATGTTTTTTCGAGATCCTGTAACCCCGGTGCAGCAATTTGTTCGACCTGCGTAGTTGCAGCAGGCGCATTTCCTCCAGCGCCATTTACAAGGATATCAATTTTCCCGAATACTTCATTTACTTTTTTCCTGGCTTCTATAAGGGATTCTTTATTCAATACATCGCCTTCCACACCTATCACATGGGCTCCCGTTTCCTTCGATATTCTTTCAGCCAGATCGTTTGCTGCTTTAATATTTCTACCGAGTAATGCCAGCTTCACCCCTTGTGCAGCCAGACATTCGGCCATTGAGGTACCCAAAACTCCCGTTCCACCTGTAAAAAGACATACTTTGTCTTTTAAATCGTTAAAAGAATAACTTTCCATTTATATATAATTAAGATAGTAATCGATATTTTCGCTTGTAAGTATGTCGATGGGCAGGTAATTATTTTTCTCCACCCTGGTTTTAAAACAATATGATTAAAGAGAGAAAGTATCCCCTTGTATCCCTGATATTCTGGACGTTGGGCGATAAGAAAGGATATGAGATTTTCTTTAAGATAACGGATATTTTCGGGTAATAAATCATAACCGATCAGGTTTATGCTTCTTCTATCCAGTTTCAGCAGGAATGGAGCAATTTCGAAAGCTTTGGAATTAATTACCACAATCCCATGCAGGTTTTCCTGAGCTAATGATGATTGAGTCTTTCAAGACTTTTGGGTGATGTAATATCCATATCCACATGCTGGAGGATATGCTCATTGCCATATTTTTCAAAAAAATTGCGAATACCATCCTCGCGATTGAGGGACTGGTTAGAAATTTCGGGACCGCCAATTCTAAGAATTAACACAATAGACCTTGCAGGAATCGCATAATGCAGCAGACGTGCGGCTAAAAATCCGCTCTGAAAAGAATTTTGTCCTAAATATGAAATATTATTAAGTCCGTTAATATTGGAATCGATGAACACAAAAGGAACCTGCTTCTTATCCAGTTCGTGGGTAAAATTCCATAGTTTCCTTGCGAAATACCGGTGAGAGCAATACGCCATCGGGATTTAACTGCTGAATATGCTTTAATTGATTAGAAAAAGATTTTACTGAGAACTGATCGAAATAAAAACGCCTTACATTGACATTATAATCGTTGATTTCGCGGGCAGCTCTTTCGATACCGTTATCAGGAGCTTTCCAGTAATCGTTTGGGGAATGGTATTCGGGACAAAGAGAAACAAACAGGTAGTTTTTTTTGTGGCAAGAGAACGGGCCAGCAAATTGGGTTTATAATCCAACTCATCAATAATATTCAGAATTTTCTCACGGTTTTCCTCAGTTACCTGACCGCGGTTATGAATAACCCGATCAACGGTTCCAGGAGAAACACCTGCCAGATTTGCAATATCTTTAATTCTGATCTTCTTTCCTTCTAAGGCCATTGTATTAATATTCAATATTTTATACAAACACGTGTACGTGCACGGTAAATATTTTGGCGAATATAAACAAAACTTTTATAGGTAAATAATTTTTTTATTGTATTTTCGTGTCCGCACACGGATATTTTTTTTACCTCTTATTATTAACTGTAAAAAGTGGTTATGATGGTCCCTAAATTTACATTAAACAATTAAAACAATATGAAAATAGGCAAATACTCCATTGGTGTTGGCGACAGGTTCGCCCACGAAGCAGGCGCTCAACTAAAGGCACTTGTAAAGGCTAAAAAGGAACTGGGCATTGATATTACTCCAGTTTGGAACAAATCGAACCGGGAACATAACCTTATCGGGTCCAACCCATCGGATACCCGAAGAGTGATAGATGCAACCATTGGCACTGCAAAATGGGATGGTGACTATTTTTTGGATGCCGACCATATAAACCTTTCGAACGTTGATCGCTTTTTGGAGCCATGCGATTTTTTTACTCTCGATGTGGCCGATTATATTGGTAAACCATCTTCGGCTCAGGAGATTGAGACATTTCTCAGTAAATATGGCCAGTTTGCCGGAACACTCAATATAAATGGATTAGAACCAATACAGGTAACACACGAATTTCTGAAAGGCTTTGCTGATAAATATCTGTTTGCTGTAAATGAAGCTGCTAAGCTTTACCAATATATCGAAAGCAAAAAGGGAAAAGACAATTTTGTAACCGAAGTTTCCATGGATGAAGTGGATATCCCGCAAACGCCTGTGGAATTGTTTTTATTCTTAAATGCCTGGCCGACCTTAAAGTTCCGGCACAAACAATTGCTCCCAGGTTTTCGGGACGTTTTAACAAAGGCGTTGATTACGTAGGCGATATAGCCGCCTTTGAAAAAGAATTTGAAGCCGATTTACTGGTAATAGATTATGCTGTCAGGAATTTTGGCTTACCCGAAAATCTCAAACTCAGTATTCATTCGGGAAGCGATAAATTCTCGATTTACCCAGTAATGGGCAATCTTATCAGGAAATACGACAAAGGAATTCACCTAAAAACTGCAGGTACTACCTGGCTCGAAGAGGTCATCGGCCTTTCTTTGGGAACACCTGAAGGTCTCGATCTTGCCAAAGCCTTTTACTCCATGGCTTACCGCCGTAAAGATGAACTCTGCGCACCATATGCTTCGGTAATCGATATTGATATGAAGGAGCTGCCGGATCCTGCCACGCTGGTAATATGGTCGGGCCAGGAATTTGCTGACACGCTTGCTCATAATCAGCAAAACGAAAGGTATAATCCCAGTTTCCGTCAACTTATCCACGTAGCCTTTAAGGTGGCCGCCGAATACGGTAATCTTTTTACCGAAGCATTGGCTGAAAACCGCAATATCATTGAATCGTGCGTAACCGGAAACCTATACGACAGACACATATTACGTTTGTTTGTCGCCGCCGAGGAATAAGAACGATAATTCAAAACAAAAATGCGTGGTCTCCGGTAAAATTGAGACCACGCATTTTTGTTTGCTCAAGTTAAATCTGTGAAAAAGCAGCAGGGCGGAGAATTATATCGGTTATGCTTGAAACTGTATCAGCATAAAAAGATTCCTTGCTCAGCTTTGCCCATTCAGGACTCTTTATAAATATTTGCCAGTTGGCATCTCTCTCGGAAATATTATTAAAGGCCAGCATATAAAGAAGGTTCGGCATGTCCAATCCGGCAATCGCTTCACCAAAGAACACAGGTTTCAGACCGGTTTTCTTGAAAATATCAATTTCGCCTCCTTCGTTAAACATATGTACCTTCTTCTTTGCGGCAACCATCGAGGGACTTTCATATATTCTGATCTCATAAATACGGCTGCTGTTCGACATCATATCCACAGGCACTTCAATGGTTGGCAAAGAATTAAATGTGCGAAACAGTGATTTTCCATTCGAATAAAAGATGTTTCATTCATTGGAGGGTTAAGAAATTTCTCGCCTTCGGTAACGTAAGTTTTGTCCTGTAAAAGTTTTTCGTTATCCTCATAAACAGCATCCAATGTTTCGTGGGGAATCATTACAAACAACGACGTATTTTCGGGACCATAAACAGGCGAGAATACGCCTACCTTGGATATGCCAATTCGGTTTAATGCAGGAATGGCCACATTCTTATAAAAATCGGCTACCATAGATTGCCGGGATCCCGGGTGCAATTTGTATTTTATCAGTTCAACAAATTGATTGGACTCCTTTTTCCCGGATACTACATTTCCGGCTCCTGCTACAAATGGCATGGCTCCCAATAATCCGGCTGTTGTGAGAAATTCTTTTCTTTTCATAGATAATAAAGTTAGTTAATACAGGTTTCTGTGTGTTTATAATATGCGTGAAATTACAAAAACATTATAAATATCGCATAGAAGAACCCAAACAAGGTAATATTTTAATGGAAAGAAGCCTTAAAATAGCATGGAGAGCATTAACACTATAAAAAAACATGTTGGAATGTTTAAGATAGCGATCAACAAAAGTCTTTAATTTTTAGAATAACACTCCTTCTTAAACTGCATGTTTCGCCGTATTATAAGTATAATTTGATAGAACCCCGGGATTGTATGACGACCTGTAATCTTTCCAAAAAAATTAAGAAATATATTTGTCAGCAAAATTTCACATATGGACCTTCAGTTAAAATACGGAAATCGCCTTTTGGATGTCAAACTTCCTGAACGCACCATATTCGAATATACCCAACCCGAATACAGTATTACAAGGGCAGATATGAATTTGCCGATTCAGAGTTTTCTGAATACCCCGGTCTGGAAGGCAATATCACCACTGTACTCAAAGGAGATTCTACACTTTATGTAGCTACCA
>JAAUTT010000301.1 GCA_012031335.1 Bacteroidales bacterium
TCTGAAAATATCCATGCGAGGCAAACAAAATGAAAAGTAATAATTCCTCCGAAGACTTTTTGCCACAGATTAACTTGATTCCTCGTAGGGAAAAAGTCGCTCCACATTTTATTAACAGCCAAACCAACCCCATGGAGAGCTCCCCAGATTATAAATTTAAAATGAGCTCCATGCCACATCCCGCCGAGTATCATAGTAATTAAAAGATTGAGATGTGTCCTTGCTTTACCATTCCTGTTTCCTCCCAGGGGAATATATAAATAGTCGCGCAACCAAGAGGATAAAGAAATATGCCAGCGCCGCCAGAAATCGACAAGATTATATGCTTTATAGGGAGAATTAAAGTTAACGGGTATTCTGAAACCCATAAGCAAAGCCAGCCCGATAGCTATATCAGTATATCCCGAAAAGTCGCAATATATCTGAATTGCATAACCATAAACCGCGAGCAGATTTTCGATTCCGGTAAACATATCAGGATTTTCAAATACCCGGTCAACAAAGTTCAGGGATATATAATCCGAAATCACCATCTTTTTTATCAGTCCATTCATGATAAGAAATGTGGCATGCCCAAATTCAGCATTAGTTAATTTAAATTTTTTATTTATCTGCGGAATAAAATCGATAGCCCTGATAATGGGTCCAGCGACCAGTTGCGGGAAAAAAGAAATAAAAAATCCGAAATCAAGAAGGTTAGTTAAAGGGATCATTTTTCCCTTATATGTATCAATAAGGAAATTCAATGCATGAAATGTAAAAAAGGAAATCCCGATTGGCAAAATAATGGAAGCAACATCCATTTGGGTATTAAAAAGCTTATTGCCCCATACCCATAAATAATCCTCCACCTTGATACTAAGACCAAAAAGTCTTGTTTAGGGTGTCGGCAATAAAATAGGTATACTTATAATAAAACAGCAGGGAAAGATTAAGAACAATACCAAAGATTAGCCAAAATTTCCGGAGCCCTTTTCGCAAACACCGGAAAATAACCAAACCCATAGAATAATTAAATACAATGGAAAATATAAGTAACAGTACAAATAATCCTCCTGTTTTATAATAAAACAAGAGACTGGTTAACAGCAGGAAATTGTTACGTAATGAAATGTTTTTATGAAGGAGCGAAAAGATCAGATATACTGCCACAAAAAACACCCAAAAAGCTAACTGAGTAAACAGAAAAGGCTGATTGGGGTTGTAAACAAATATATCCCTGATTAAATTCATAATGATTTATAATTAATCTCCTCAAACAAGTCAATCAGAGCAGAAGTAAACAGATCTCCCTGAACCCTATACCCCTTCTTACTTAAATGAATCATATCGCGAAACATTAATTGACTTTTGTACCATTCTCCAGCGGAGCCTTCTCCTCCCATTACTTCGTAAAAATCCCACCATGCACAATTATTCCCGGCAGCTACTTGTTTAATGATCCTTCCGCCGGATTTAATTCTGGGATTAACATATTTCCGGCCTGTTAAATGATCACCCGGTGTTGTTAATACCACCGGAATGTCAGGTAAAGTTTCCCTCACAAGCCTGATACATTGAAATATTTGCTCTTTCATCCGAATAGTATCAAGGTTTCGGCCAAGAACATCATTGGTTCCGTAAGAGAAAATCACACAATCGGGTTGTAAGAATTTCAGGAAATCGCGTACACCCTGTAGCTGAAGAAAAGTTCCGAAGGTAGCGCCGTTAATCCCTGCGCTATTATATGTTATTTTTCCATGATTGCTATCAAGATATAATCCATAGATTTTAAAATTACCAGGATAAGAAATGGATCGTAATTCAAGTTTAAGTTCGGAGGAGGTCTCCTTTAAAATAAACTCCGATACCTCCATCGAATCACTTATTGCTATTGTTGAATGCGAAACAACATTATTGACATAAACACTTGTTCCCTTGGCAGGACTATGGAATACCTTTACATGACCAAACCGATATTTCGATGTATCACTGAGAGTTATAGAGCAAAAAGTATCGCAGCCGAAAAGCTGATAACCTGTAATAGAATAATATACTGTTAGATTTTTTCTGATTGAATTGTGTCCAAAACAACCCCTTGAACTTGTAAATATTTCATCGGGTCCATTGGTTCCGGCAACATAATAAGGAAAAATTAAGCCACGTGAAGGATTATCAACATTCAAATATCTGTTAAGATTATTTCGGACCTGCCCGGTAAAGTAATCACCCTGAATATGGGAGTCTCCCAAATGAAGAATACGGAGATTTTGGTTTTCTCCTTGTTTAATTGCCTCAAATTTATTGGCCAGTTTACTCCACAATCCACTATCAGCTGTTATTTCAATCCGGTTTAGATCGTTTCGGATAAAAGGGGTACTGAGCTGTTATGTCCTGAACAAAATAAGAGAACAACCCAAAAATATAAAAAAAGAAAAACAGTTTCTTAATCATAATTACATTTCGGGGTTTCGTTGAAGATACTTTTCATATTCGTTCATAAGGGACCTGTAAAACATTTCTCCGATAATACGTGCACCTTTGGAATTTAAATGTATGAAATCCTTTTGAGCGAGAGATGGTTTAGCCATTACCCAGCTGGGCATTGAGTTTTCACCTCCCATTCCTTCGAACATATCCCAAAACACACAGCCTGCATCGAATGAAGCTCTCCGTTGCGCATCCCGCACCTTCGTCACAGCTTCGTTAGTTGTGTATCCCTGAGTAGTATTTACCGAAATATCGTTCACCCCAATTACAACTACAGGAATATCAGGACGAGCCATGCGTATAGCCCTGAGCTGTTTTAAAAATAATTTCTCGTACAGATCAACATTTTTCGACATGTTAATTACGGCATTTACACCAAACTGAAGTATAATTAGCCGCACATTTAGCGTTTGAAGGACCTCATCGTATGGGTTTTGGAACAACCTGGTAAATTCAAGTCCGGAACTACCTCTTAGAGGAATATTATCAACTGCAACGCCATATTCGGCATCAAAGGAAACGGCAAACAAATCGGGGGAATCTTTTCCTTTAAGTTTAATAAGCAGATTGCGTGCTCCTGTATCCACTTCCCATTCGATAATCCTTAAATTTTTGTCAGAAGGATAAATATCAGCATCTAACACTTGATCGTCCTTATTTAATTCAACATAAAGAGGTGATCGGTTACCAGAAATCAATAATTTACATCGGTTAAACAGAAAAGCCCGCCGATACGAAATATTGGCATACTTAAGAAAAATCCAGGCTTCTTCTTCCCGATTTAAGATTTTCTCTTTACCATTAAACCGGGAAAAACACCCTAACACACCATACTCAGGTTCATTTGGGCTTTTCTTGGTATTTAAAATGGAATACCTGTGCCAATTTGCAGAAACATCAAATACATATGAAACAGAAGCTGGATTAATGGGTGTAATGGGAATCATTCCAACACCGGCACCTCCAAATTGCTTTTGCATTTGATTTCTGAAATAAGAAGTAATTCTGTCGGCTTCTATTTGTGAATCACCATAATGCAAAATTCGGATTAGTTCGCGCGGTTTCCCAGTAAAATCTAAAGCATCAAAAAAAGGATCAAGAAGCGTGTCATTATCAGGAGGGAATTCTATAGGTTGTATAAGCCTTGTTGTATCTCGTTTAAAAACTGGTCGAACCTGCCTTTTTCGGGTAAAAGTATCGAGTGTAGAAGTCGTCTTGAGAAAAAACAGGAGAAGGAATTTCATTGATACTATCCTGAAGCAGAACAGCAATATCCGAAATATCTTTATACTTTGAAACAGTATCAGAATTCAGAAAAATATTCTCAGGCAAATTGATTTTCAAACCCAAAACTTTAAAGGATGTGGATTGAAAAAGAAAAGGTATCAATAAAATTACTGTCAGGATAATTACAAGAAAACCAGCAATTTTAATAGGTTTCATGCACAAAACAGCAATTTAATTGATACCTCGTATGTTATATATGCTAATTAGTTTTTTTTATCTTAAGTTTCTGACCTGGTATTAACTTACTTGAAGTTGAGAGATTATTCCATTTTTGAAGATCTCTATCCGAAACTCCGGGATATTGATTTGCTATATCCCAAAGTGTATCACCCGATTTAACTTTGTAATATATATATTCGTCGGCCTGTAAACTTTCTGATGTCTTGGCAGAAGCTGAACTGGCAGTTAACGTAGGCATCTCTTTCACTTCCGACTCTTTACTTTTCTGATTGGTATAAATTACAAGCTTCTGACCGCTCCTTATCATATTTTTGCGGATATTATTCCATTCTCTCAGGTCGTTAATACTTACACGGTATCTCATAGAAATAGCGCCCAGATTATCTCCCGGTTTTACAGTATACACTATACGCTTTTGGTTACCTGACGGTGGAATGGAGGCATACCCACCTTTATAATTTGTTGGATTCCCTAACCTCAATTGACCAATATTTACAGATGCATCCTTAAAATTATAAATAGAATCTTCAAATTCTATAAAACGTGTTGTATAATTGGCCGGTAATCGCAATGGATAAGAGCCCCATTGGCCTGGAATGATATCCAGTTTATATTGCGGATTATAGTCTTTCAGTTGTTGCATAGGAATATTCAACACACTGGCAACCTGCTGCAGGTGAACATTTCTGTTTATCATGATTGTATCCGAAACTTGTGGTATATCAATGTATTTAGGTGTCAGATTGTGGTCTTTGTAGAAATTGATAGCATAGGTAGCTGCAATAAAAGCAGGCACATATCCTCTGGTTTCTCTTGGCAAATAATAATAAATATCCCAATAATTCTTTTTACCTCCTGAACGCCGAAGGCCTTATTTACATTACCTGGGCCACAGTTATAAGCCGCAATAACAAGAATCCAGTCATCGTAAATACGATAAAGATCCTTAAGAAACCGGGCTGCTGCATGAGTTGCTGCAATTGGATCCCGACGTTCATCAATAAATGTATTAACATTCAGATTGTAAAACTTGCCGGTGCCATACATAAACTGCCACATCCCAGTAGCTCCGACTCTTGACACAGCCCTTGGATTAAGGGCGGATTCAATAACAGCCAGATATTTAAGTTCAGTCGGAATTTGATATGAATCCAGAATCTGTTCAAATATTGGGAAATAATACTCTTTAAGTCCGAGCATCACCTCCAGTCTGTCGCGCTTTTTTTACGGTATAAACCTGAATATAGCTTTTTACAATATCGTTGTAAGTTAATTCTATAAACGATGGAATTTTTTTAATCGGGAGATATAAAAGGAGTCGGGAATATGTGGCAAAATTACAGTAGTATCCGCACCAACCATATCCAGGCTATCGCCATCAATAGCTTCTTGTACATACCAGATATTCATCAGACTATCCAGGTTCTTCTCAAAATTGGAAAATTTTAATTCTGCGGGAATGGTATCTTTACCTTCAGGATACCCAAAAACAACAGCAACATTCAATAAAAAAATCCCGACAAACAGTTTCCTCATCTTTGTCATTCATTCACGTTTTAGGGGTTACTTTTCTAAAATTTAAAATTAAGGCTAATCCCAACTTGTTTGGAATTGTTAAAAGACTCAAAAATAAAAGGTTTAACATCTAAAGCCAAATCATCGCCTATTTCAAAATTAAAAAAATGCGCATCAACATTGGCATCTATAATATTCAAAACGTAAACACCTGCCAGGATAAGAACATCCAAATCCCGCCATCTACGATAAAAATCCCTGTAGCTTTTAAGATAATAAGATGGATCAGCACTATACCGCTCCCATTGTCTTATATTTTCAAATGAATTCGTAGCTGGGTCTTCATCCTTGAAATCGTTGTAGCCGTTTACGTATATATTATACTTTTTGTTATAATCAATTATAAAATAAGTTAACGTACCTATAGCGGCATAAATTATAGGCACCTTCCAGTATTTTTGATTATACACTTGCCCCATTCCAGGTAGAATTGCTGAAAATATAACAGCTTTTCGGGGCGAATGTTTGATTTTGGAAGTATCTGAACTTACAATAGTATCTTGTTCAGCAACTTGCGAAACAAGACAAGAGAAAGATGTTACGGATAATATGAGTAGGAATATTATTCTTTTCAAAACTTTAATTTGGGTTATCGACCTTTTG
>JAAUTT010000302.1 GCA_012031335.1 Bacteroidales bacterium
ACAAATAAACCAATTAGTAAGCAGAAGGGTGATTGTGAACTGAAAAACGATTAACCCCTGACGCGAAAAACCTATCTTTTGGCGGTTTCCTGAAATCCCCTTTAATACTTTTACAGGAGATGCGGATGCAAACCTAAAAGCCGGATACAAAGAAGCTATTACTCCCGTTATCACTGCAAAGCCAATATATAATAACATTTGACCAATGTTGGAGTACTCAATTTCGAGATTTACATAAGCTGAGTTATTAAAAAAAGGAAGAAAGGTTTCGGCGATGATAAAGGCAAAGAAAAGTGCAATCAGGCTGATAACAATCGATTCAGTTAAAAACTGAGCAATAATCTGCAACTTTGTCGAACCCAGTATCTTTTTAATACCAGCTTCTTTGTTCCGTTTTATCCCCATTGCAATGGCCATGTTAATAAAATTAAAAACGGAAATAAGCAGAATCAGTCCCCCGATGATACCGGTTATTAACACAATCAATAACTGATTCATGTGTTTCTGGCCATTCATATAATAGTACAGCTTCACCTCCCACAGAGGTTGCATAAACAATTCCTTATTTACGGTATTATCCTTCCCCTGAAAATAGTTCCTGATCTTTTTATTCACCTGGTTTACATCCGCATTTTGTTTCAGTGTAAAGACATATTCACAGCTTGCTGTGTTAAGGCTGTTAGCCCATGCATTCCGGGAGATAAAAAAGGATAAAGGCAGAACGAATTCGAAATTAATGTTAGAATGTTCAACATTTTTAAAAATGCCGCTGATTTTAAATGTTTCCTGTTTGTTATCGACAAACACTGACACCCATTGACCAATGGAAGGTTTGTCTCCAAATAATTTTTCAGCAAGTCTTTCGGAAACAGCAATCTGATCGGGCTGTTTCAAAATTTCAGTGGCATTTCCCTGTAATAATCCGAAATTGAAAGTTGTGAAAAAATTCTCATCCGAATAAATGCCGGATTCCTGAAAAGGAAAACCATCTTTTTTGAAATACAAAGAGGTATAAATGTGCCGGTTGTAGCTTTCTATTTCCGAGGCTTCCTGCTTTAAAGCTTCGCCAGTGAGGATCGATTGCTGGTAATTTGTAAATGACTTCCCTTCACCCTGTTCAATAAACGCAAGTAATTTATACATGCGGTCCCAGTTGGAATGAAAACGATCGTAACCGAAACTGTAGGATATGTCGATAATTACAAAAATACCTAAAGCCAGACCTACAGCTAAACCAAGAATATTCAGAATTGAATAGGTTTTGTAGCGGTTAAGATTTCGAAGCGCCAGTTTTATATTGGTAGATAACATAATTCAAATGTATTTAAAATTAGTAAATTCAGTCGTAAGACATTAGTCGTAAGTCGTAAGAAAACAGCCAGGCATTTGTATTTTCTGTCGTCTGCTCGTCTGTGGACTGCCGACAATTTTAATTCTTCCTGATATTCTCGCTTACCACGTGCCCGTCGAACAGTTGAATGATGCGGTGGGCTTTTTCGGCATGGGCCGGGGAGTGTGTTACCATTACGATGGTGGTTCCTTCGTTGTTGAGTTCTGTAAGGAGGTTCATTACTTCTTCGCCATTGGCCGAATCAAGATTTCCGGTGGGCTCATCGGCAAGGATCAGTTTTGGATTGGCGACAACAGCACGGGCAATGGCAACGCGTTGTTGTTGTCCACCTGAGAGTTGCTGGGGAAAGTGTTTAGCGCGGTGGCCAATCTGCATTCTTTCCAATACTGTTTTAACGGCAGCTTTCCTTTCTTTCGAGGGTTTTTGGAGATATAGCAGCGGAAGTTCCACATTTTCCCAAACGCTCAATTCGTCGATGAGGTTAAAACTCTGAAAAACGAAACCGATGTTTCCTTTGCGGAGATGGGTGCGCTGGTTTTCGCGGAAGTTGGCAAAATCGGTACCATCGAACCAGAAATTCCCTTTGGTAGGATTATCGAGGAGGCCTACAATATTCAGTAATGTCGACTTGCCGCAACCCGACGGTCCCATTATGGCGGCAAATTCACCTTTTTGTATTTCAAGATTGATGTCCTTTAATGCAGTTGTTTCCACCTCATCGGTGCGGAAAACTTTTACAAGTTGTTCTGTTTTTATCATGGCGGTTTTTTTTTGTTATGATACCCGGAAACGGGCAAGCAAAATGCCAAAAACTATAACAGTATGTATATCATTTTTTTAAACTTTTAACTCTAAATCATTTTATAAAAAATTGTTCAATAACTGAACAGTAGCTGTTTGGGAATTGAACAAAAGATTTAAATTTGGGAAAAGGCATTATACAATTCATTCCAAATAAATTAAATCTGTTTCATGAACCGGAAAACCGGAAACATCCTGATTGTTGACGACAATGTTCAAATTCTGAACTCACTTTCCATTTTATTGAAACCGGAATTTGAGACAATTACAACGATTAAAAAAACCTGAACAACTACATAGTCTTTTACAGATTGAAAATTTTGATGTGATTATGCTGGACATGAACTTCAAAGCTGGAGTTAATACAGGTAATGAAGGCATATTCTGGTTGAAGGAAATCCTAAAACTCGATTCGCAGGCTGTAGTGCTGATGATTACAGCATACGGAGATATTGAGCTGGCTGTAAAGGCCATTAAAGAAGGTGCTACCGATTTTATTCCGAAACCCTGGGATGCTGATAAGCTGATTATAACACTCCGGTCGGCTGTTGAATTAAGACGCACCCGGCTTGAGCTTGTAAGACTCAGGAGCAGACACAGACAAATCAACGAAGAACTCAACAGTCAGTATAAACTCATCCGCGGCACCTCACCTGCTATGGAAGCAGTATACAAAACCATTGACAAAGTTGCTGTGACTAATGCAAATATTCTCATTCTGGGCGAGAATGGGACAGGTAAAGAGCTTATTGCACGGGAGATACACCGCAAATCGCAACGGTCGGCCGAAATATTTCTTGGTGTCGACCTTGGCTCCCTCAGCGAGACCCTTTTCGAGAGTGAAATATTCGGGCATGTAAAAGGATCGTTTACTGATGCCCGCGAAGACAGAGCCGGCAGGTTTGAAACAGCATCGGGTGGAACGCTTTTCCTGGATGAGATCGGCAACCTTTCCATGGCTATGCAAAGCAAACTGTTAACAGTGCTTCAAAACCGACAGATAACCAGGTTAGGGTCGGTAAAGCCTGTTCCGGTAGACATAAGGCTGATTACAGCCACCAACAAGCCAATCAGCCAAATGGTTAAAGAAAATTTGTTCCGCGAAGATTTGCTATACCGGATCAACACCATCCAGATTTTGTTACCACCACTGAGAGAAAGACAGGAAGACATACCGGTACTTGCACAGCATTTCCTGAACCATCATGCAGGGAAATACGGCAAAGGAAAGTTAACCTTCCATAAAGAAGCGTTAACCAGTATTAAAACATACTCCTGGCCGGGCAATATCCGGGAACTGGATCACACCATCGAAAAAGCTGTTATTTTAAGCGAATCGGACATTATTCAGCCCTCCGATCTCTTTCTGAAGGACAAACCGGCTAACATATACGATATCACCGCACCCAGAACACTTTTGGAAGTTGAACGGATGGCTATTGAAAATGTATTGAAACAATGTTCAGGCAACTATTCAAAAGCCGCTCAGATACTCGGTATATCGCGAACCACCCTGTATTCGAAAATGGAAAAGTATCATTTGGACACCACACAGTAAAAACCTTCTTATTTCAAAACAATGCATAACCGTTATTACCTTACAATCGTTTTACGGATCATTCTTATCACCATCACCAGTTTTTTACTGATCTGGTTTTTTACCGAAACATCCCGACCAGCTACTACCCTGTTGTTTCTTTTTTTGCTGATTTTTCAAACCATTAGTCTCATATTTTTTCTGAACCGGATAAATCACGATCTGGCTAATTTTCTTGTATACCTTCAGGAAAACGACACCACGCTTACCTTCTCGCGCAACCGTGTTGAAAATAACTTCAGGAATCTATTTGGCAGTCTGAACGAAATCAATACTAAAATCAGAGAAGCACGTGTGGCCAAAGAACAGCATCACTGGTATCTGCAAGCAGTGCTGGAACATCTCGAAGTTGGCATTATCTCCTATAAAAGCAACGGCAGCATCGACCTGTTTAACAAGGCATCACTCAACATGCTGGGACTGACATCGCTGACAAATATCCATCAGCTAATTACAAAAATTCCTGAATTAACCGGTCTGTTGGAGAAAAAAACAACGGTTGGCGAAAGACTTGTGAAACTTCAATCCGCCGGTTCAGCGTTGGAACTGGCAGTAAAGCTTAAGAAAATGGCCATCGGGAATGAGCAAATACACATCCTGAGTTTTCAGAACATCCAACCCGAACTGGAAGAAAAAGAGCTGGAATCGTGGAAAAAGCTGATCCGTGTGTTACGTCACGAAATCATGAATTCCATAACACCAGTCACAACTTTAACCACAGCCATCAGGCGCTGTTTCAGCCAAAATTCCCAGAGAAAACCATTGCATGAAATAACCGAAACCAATATAGAAGATGCCTTAACCAGTGCCGAAGTAATTGAAGAACGTAGTAAAGGACTCATCAGTTTTGTTGAGAGATTCCGGCATATCACGGATATACCGGCACCGGCAATACATCCCTTCCATGTAAAAAATATGTTCGAAAAGGTAATTCATCTGCTCCGTGTTCCGATTCAGGAAAAAAATGCCGCCATCCATATTCAGCTTGAAGAAAACTGTTTGCAATTAAAAGCCGATGAACATCTTGTAGAACAGGTAATGATAAACCTTGTTAAGAATGCCATCGAAGCAATTGACCCATCCGGAGAAATTGTTTTGAAAGCATTCCGGAAAGATCAGGAAATATCCGCTATTCAGGTTACGGACAATGGAAAAGGGATTCCTGAAGGAGATATTGAAAATATTTTTATCCCATCGTTCACCACCAAGGAAAATGGTATGGGTGTAGGACTAAGCATCTCGAAACAGATCATGCATCTGCATCACGGACAAATTACGGTGCAGTCGCACCCTAAAAGCGGAACAACTTTCGAACTCAATTTCACAGACAGAACCTGACCATGCAACCTACCATAAAAACCCTTGAGGCATATTATAACGAAATGTGGGATAGTGCAGTTTCCCGATTTGAAAAAGGCGAATTCGCAACCGACCCCGATATCGATGCGCCCTATGACAACCGGCGGGGTATTATCCTTGTTGCCCATCCGCCGAAGCAGATTCGCGACAAGGTGATGCAGATGCTCCTGGACTTTCAGCAGGAAAATCCCGGGCAGTATTATTATCCTGAGACGGACCTGCATATCACAATTTTTTCTGTAGTTACCTGTTTTGCAGGATTTAATCCGGACAGTGACCTAAAAAAAGCATATATCTCTTCCATAAAGGAAGTTTTAAAAAACAGCTCCCCCTTTAAAATACATTTCCGGGGTATTACAGCAGCGCCAGGATGTGTTATTATCCGTGGTTTCCCGGTGGATAAGGGACTAGAAGCCATCAGAAACAGCCTTTATCACCATTTTGAAGCAGCAGGAATATTCTATAAACCCGATAACAGACATAAAAATTCAAACGGCACACTCCACGGTAATACGATTCAGAAGGACTATGGAAAACCCCGAAGGATTTATGGAAAAACTATATCACTATCAAAATACTGACCTAGGATTGTTTGAAGTAAGCGATCTTGAATTGATACATAACGACTGGTACCATCGGCGGAAATATACGGAAGTTCTTGAAACGATAAAGCCAGGTTGGAAGTAGAACTGACCAGGAAAATGGGGCATAAAGGCTTGATAACATGGCATTTCAAAAGATATATACCAATCCGGTGACCCGGTTTTACATATACCGGAATAAAAAAAACTCACAAGGAACCCACAAAATAAAATCTTTAAAAATAAATTTCGTTTTATCTTTCGGGATATTTATTTAACTCAGATTTTAATTATGAAGCAGAAATTTCTGTTAGTCATGATAATTCCGGCCTTATCCTTATGTTTATTTAGTAACTGTGGCAAATGCGACGGAGAAGATCCCAAAATAAGTATTCATAATTCGGATACCA
>JAAUTT010000303.1 GCA_012031335.1 Bacteroidales bacterium
TGATTGCCGGATTATTGTTTAATGCCCGGCTAACCGTTGCCGAAGAAACATTTAACCTGGCGGCAATGTCGTAATGGTAACATCTTTGTCCTTATCCATCTTTTATTTGCTGATGCAAAATAACTGCTATTTATAAATAAATGCAACTGATTGCACTAAATATATACTTTTTCGTAAGAATTCAACTTTCATCTAAAGAATTTCCACACGCTGTTTAACCCAATTTATAAGTTCAGGTCATTAAATCGTTAATGTAATCGGTTGCATCAATTCAAACAATTTTCTACATTTGTCCCTAAATTAATTTTTTGGTTTTAAATCAAATTACCTTCCTGCATACTAGGCAACCGGCAGGTACTATTCTGAAGGATATTTATGAATACACATATAAAAATGATAAATTCCAACCCTATATCGTTACACAACAAACTGGCTTTGATTACAGGAGGAGGAACCGGATTGGGACTGGCTATGGCTATGGCTTTTTCGGCTCAGGGTGCACGGGTGATAATTTCGGGCAGACGCGAGGATGTGCTTGAGGAAGCTGCAAAGAAAACAGGTTCAAATGTTTATGGTGAAGTGCTGGACATAACCTGTTTCGAAAAAATTCCGGAGTGGGTTTCAGTAATTGAAAAAAATACGGACCGTTGGATATTCTTGTTAACAACGCCGGAATTCATATCAAAAAAGATATATTTGACTATTCGGATGATGATTTTCACAGGGTAATTCAAACCAATCAGGAGGCTGTATTTATTCTTAGCCGCGAAGTAGCTAAAAAAATGGCATGCCCGAAAGTCAGGAACCATCCTAATGATTAGCTCCATGGCTTCGCAATACGGCATTCCAAAGGTAATTGGTTACACAGCAGCCAAATCGGCAATTGAAGGGATGACGCGCGCTATGGCTGTAGAACTATCCCCTTTGGGAATACGGGTAAACTGCATTGCACCTGGCTTTATCCGCACCGATATGTCGGCATCAGCCCTGGACAGTGATCCAGAACGCAAATCAAAAGTATTGGCGCGAACTCCCATGGGCGACTTGGGAGCGCCCGATGATGTTGCCAATGCAGCTGTTTTTTTGTGTTCCCCGGCTGCCAAATATATAACAGGTGTTGTTTTGCCTGTGGATGGGGGAAATTCAATCGGTTTTTAAAATTTTAACTTATGAAGATAACTAGTGCCGAAATTGTAGTTTGTTCTCCCGGGCGTAATTTTGTAACCCTGGTAATCCGGACCGACGAAGGTATTTATGGGTTAGGCGATGCCACCCTTAACGGCCGCGAACTGGCTGTAGCCACCTACCTGGAGGAATACTGCATCCCATGCCTGATTGGTCGTGATCCCGCCGACATTGAAGATATCTGGCAATATTTTTATAAGGGAGCCTACTGGAAAAGGGGCCCTGTTACTATGACAGCTATTGCTGCTATCGATATGGCCTTGTGGGATATCAAAGGAAAAGCGCTGAATACCCCCTTGTATAACCTCCTGGGAGGCAAAAGCCGCGACCGGATACTTGTATACTGCCATGCCAATGGTATTGATCTGAACCATACCCTGGAAGTTGTGCAATATCACCTCGAAGCAGGTTACAGAGCTATCAGGGTGCAGTCGGGTATTCCAGGTATTGCTAAAACATATGGAGTAGCAGCAAAGGGAGAACATTACGAACCGGCTACGCGCACACTCCCCAGGGAAGACAGCTGGAACTCGCATCATTATCTCAACTTTATGCCAAAACTTTTCCGAGAGGTTAGAGACAGGTTTGGAGAAGAATTATATCTGCTGCACGATTGCCATCATCGGTTAACACCAATCGAAGCAGCTCGATTCGGAAAAGAAACCGAACCCTTTCATCTGTTCTGGATGGAAGATCCCATTTCGGAAGAGCTGCAGGAATCATTCCGCATTTTAAGAAACCATACAACCACACCTATTGCAGTAGGAGAAATCTATAATTCTGTGTTCGACTGCCAGCAGCTTATCACCGAACAGTTAATCGACTATTTGCGGATGACAATCGTTCATGGGGGAGGAATTACACACCTGCAGAAGGTGGCCCATATGGCAGAAATATATAATGTGCGCACAGGGTTTCACGGGGCCACCGATTTATCGCCAATAACCATGGCTGCTGCGTTGCACTTCGATACTGCAGTTCACAATTTCGGAATACAGGAGCATATGCCACATGAACCGCTGGTAGATGAAGTTTTTCCGCATGAGTACTATTACCGCGAAGGATATATGTATCCTGGCGATAAACCTGGCCTTGGGGTAGATATTAATTTTGATCTGGCTAAGAAATATCCATATCAACGGGCATATCTTCCTGTAAACCGAAATGAAGACGGAACCATGTGGAACTGGTGATCGGATAGCAGAATAGTAGTTTATGACCTAATAATTTGTGTCTTTCTCTGTCTTTTACCTTTAGGATAAAATCTAGTTTCCATTGAGGTAATAGACCTTATCAGCATTCACGTCTCTAGCAATCAGCACATTGTCCTTTAATTTATTGAAATTTATAAGATTAGTGTTATTCCAGAAACTGGTATAAGTGTTGAACTCTTTGGTAAACCATATTCCATTTCCGGGAAGAAGCATCAGAAAACCTTCTTTATACGGTATCACAAAATTAAAACTATAACTACTCCAAAATGCTACAGATACAGTATGTACCTTGTTAAAAGTGGCTCCATTATCGGATGATTTATATATATTAAGATTGCCCCCGGATGCGTTGATGATGATATCGCCTGTTTTTGTAATATAAATATTTTTAACAAATTCCGTAAAATTAAGCTTCTTCCAGGGTTTGTCCAATCCTTCGGATTTAAGTAACTTCCCATCATTGGTCACCATGTAAAATGTGCTGTCGGGGGCCTGCGATATTTCGCTCAAAACTTCGCCCGATGGTATCCCTACAGTGTCAATTTTCCACGACAATCCTCCATTGGCCGTATACCAGAGGCTTTTGTTACTCGATGCCCAAAGCACGTCCCCTGCCGACTTCAACAAAATATAACCATTATATCCTGGTGAAGGATCGGTTGATTTTTGCCAGGTTTTACCATGATCCTCACTTCTGAATACTGTACCTGTTGTAGTTCCGATATAATAATGGTGATTATTGTCCATTTCAATGGAATTCACATACCCTTAAAAGAAGAATCGGCCTGCCAATCAAAAGTATTGGCATTTTTGCCGGTAAAGTGCTCCGGAAACCAGTAAAGTAGTATTATTCACCGAATCCACTATCATATCGCGGAAGTTCTCGTAACTACTTGTAACAGTATCCCAGACATTCTTACGAAAAGCATAGCCATAGAGCGGTACAGTGCCAATAAGCGTGTTTGTTTCATCGAACACCCTGGCCAGTAATTGTTGCTTATTTGCTGTGGCACCAAGTTTCCAGCGAACAGAAGCAGTCTGACCAACGTTGACAGTCACTTCCGACCGGTTTACCGAACCATTGTTCGGTGGTAATTCAAATATCACTTTTGCATAACTCAGGTGAGCTAATCCATTACTCACAATTTTTATCCCGGTAGTATCAGCAAGGAATTCCCCGGCAAGACCACGCTGGTTAGAACCTGTTGTAATAAAATTATAACTGGCAACCAATTCGGTAGAAGGATCGGGATATTTCGTACAGGAGAAAAAAAGGAATCCTGCTAAAAGCAAACAAATTAAAATGCGGGTATTGATGTTATATGACTTCATACTATTCGGATCTGAATACAGGTAAAACTACACCTGCTGTTAATAAAAAAGATTGATTTTTAGCAGTCGGTCCACATCTCCTGTCTGATAGGGCTCGTCTTCCAGAATATTTTTCATTCCTGCATTATACCGGCATTCAAGTTCAAACATCAGGTTTTTATAAATTGGGAACCTAACTCCTCCTCCTGTGGTAATTCCCAGGTCTCTATTTTGAAGGTTTCCGTCGATACGGTCATATACGGTTGTTTTGTTATGATAATAGCCATAATCGCTCCTGTTTTCCCATTCAGAGATACCAGTAACCCTTCCTGATATCAAAAATGCCACATATGGCCCGGTATGCAAAAAGAATTTGACTTTGTTCCCTGTTTCAAACCTTAATAGTAAAGGAATCTCAAGATAATCCAGATCTATCAGTGTGTTTACATTTTTTGGCCCAAGACTGGTATAATAGAAATAAGAACCCGACTGATCGTTAAGTTTATAGCCTTTGCGTTCATACATCAGCTCGGTTTCAAGCATCAGAAACTTACTCAGATCATATTTCAGTGCCATTCCGAATATGGTCCCTTTTCGTTCCTGATAACTATTACTGCCAATATCCCCGATTACATAGGCTATTCCTGCACCACCTCTGAAGCTGATATGAAATTTGGGAGGTATGGAATCAACAAGAGATGTTTTCTGAATTTCTTTATCTTCCTTTTTGAGAAAATCCTGTGTAAACAACCCCAAGGTTCAGCTCAAACGCACCGGTACGGCCCTTCACCGATTCGAAAAACTGCTTGTCACCGATAAAATATCTGCCCGTAAGAGAGGTTCTGAACGATTTTGATAAAGGGTAGGAAAATCCGGCCGTAAACAGGTACCCAAAGTCCTTGTCCGGGACAGAACCGGAGTAAGCCGGTAAATATAAATCGGCTATCGCTGTAGGGTACATCGAACTGCTCAGGTAATATGGATAAGGACCTGAATAAGCGCTGGAATTAAGAAATGACCAATAAACACCTCCGGCAAATTCGAACTTTAATTTTGTTGGTGTCGACAATTTAGCCATAAGTGGTACTCTGAAAAAATTGAGGTCCCACTTTTCGTTGATATTGGAAAAATAGGGATAAATACTGTAATCATAAAAGCTTCTGTAACTCAGACCCCCTGAAACAAAAATTGTTTTATCCTTATACCCAAGGCGTTTATAATACAATGATGTATAGTTTAACTCGGTCTGGAGCGAAAGTATATTTGTAAGTTTGTATTGAAAACTGATTCCGACAACAGGTCCGTTCCTGCTTTCCCATTTACCTGTTGTAAAATCTCCATGTGGATGAGAGAAATTTACCCCACTCATCAAACCAAGAGAAAACCGCTGGGCAACTGATCTGGTTTGAAAGGTGGTAACAATTGCAACCAGTAAAATAATAAAGTAGCGGTGGTTCATGGATAAATAGGTTTATGATTTGTTATGAACAATTTAAAGATGAATTTCCATATAAATGGTTGCGTGTTGTGTTTTTTTATTTTAGCTACCAGAAATAATGTGTATGAACAAACAAACTATCCGGTCTGTACCCTTTTACTTTTTCGATTCGCTGGCCAAAATACCGAATTTGGTGCATTTTGTATCAACCAGGGAAGGTGGTACGAGCACAGGCAGTTTTGCAACGCTGAATTTAAGCTTGCGAACAAACGACGATCCTGAGAATGTAAATAATAATCGCAAAATTGTTGCACAATCGTTTGATATTGATCCAGAAAGATTCATTTTTTCAAGTCAATGTCACGATAATAAAGTGGCTGTGATCGACAATAATTTTATGGCAATGGATGAACAGAATCAGTATTTATATCTGAATGGTATTGATGCGCTTGTTACCAATCTGAGGATGTATGTTGGGCATTCTTACCGCTGATTGTGCTTCGGTAATCCTTACGATCCTGTAATGCAGGTAGCAGGAATAGCTCACGCCGGCTGGAAAGGAACCGTGTCGAGGATAGCTGCCCAGACCTTTGAAAGCATGCAGATATTGTACAAAAGCAAACCGGGTGATATATTGGCTTGCATTGGTCCATGCATTAGCGGAGAATCATTGAAGTGGGTGAAGAGGTTGCAGATATATTTCAAAAAGTCTTTCCGGAAAATACAGGTATCGTTCTGCGAAAACCAGAATGGTCCAAACCACACGTGGACATTGTTGCAGCCAATACAGAAGTTTTGAAAGCAATAGGAATATCGCCTGATCGGATTGAGACTTCCGGCATCTGTACTTTTTTGAATCCGGATGAATTTTTCTCGGCCCGCAGAAACGCAGGCGGTAGGTTTGCCTCAGGAATAATGATAGAAGGATAAGAATTTATCCCATAACTTAG
>JAAUTT010000304.1 GCA_012031335.1 Bacteroidales bacterium
GGATTTTAAATTTCCGTTTTTGTAATATTCCTTCCAAACTCCTTCTTTCAAACCAACAACATAATTGCCAGTTTCAATATTATCGCCAATTCTTAAAATCCATTCACCGTCCATTTCACCATCGATGTATGTTCCTTTAGCAACAGTATCCCCCGCTTCATTAAATTCAATGAAAATTCCATCCCTCTTTCCCTTAACATATTCTTCAACCCGTAAAGGTTTCCCATTTTTATAAAACCATTTCCATTCTCCATCAAATGAGCCATTAGTAAAATTTCCAATCTGTTCCTGAATTCCCTCTCCAAAAAAGAATTTCCACTCGCCCGTTTGCCGGTTATTTTTAAAGTTCCCTTCACTTCTCAACATACCATCTTCATAAAAATTTTTCCATAAACCTTCTTTTTTCCCGTCTTCGGTAAGCTTTCCCTCACTAACAAGTTTTCCGTTATCGCTAAATATCCTTGCATTAACAATTTCGCCAAGCTCATTGTAAAATTTATGTATACCAATTGGAACATCATTTTATAAAAACCTTTTCTTTTAGGATTGCCGTTTTCATAGTATTCAATCCTCTCATCAAGAGAAAATTCAATGCTTTTATCAGGTTGTTTTAAATTTCCATTCTCGTATAATAACGAAACTACAACATTTCCTCTTTCATTAAATTCTTTTGCATAACCAGTTATGGTATCGTTTTTATAATATTTCTCACTTTTAATTTTGCCGTCATCATATAAATCAATCCATGTACCTTGCTTTTGGCCACCATTATTATAACGATTAACATATTGTCTTTCAATCATATAATCATTATAGAATTCATAAAGGGTAATTACATTACCTTCTCTGTTAAACTCTTTACCAGCACCATTTCGTTTGCCATTTTTATAATTAATAATTTCTTTAACTGAACCATCCTCAAAATAATAGTAGGATATACCTTCCTTCTTATCATTAACAAATAACTCTTTTGATTCAAGATAGTTAATATTACTACTATTAATAAAATTAGCAACATTATATTTGTAGAAATAACCGTTACGTTTACCTAAAACATAATTGATTTTTTCAGTTGTATCGCCCTTTTCATCGTAGAAAATCCAGGTACTGTCCAAAAGAAAATTTCTTCTGTTACCTTCTGATTTTTTTACTCCGTTTAAATAGTAAGTAATCCAATAACCATCCGGCTTTCCATTAATCATATTACCCTCGCTTGAAACTTTGCCATTAGGGTATAATAATTTAACATAGCCATTTTGTCCACCGTCCTGGGCATAAATATGACCTACACAAAAAATAAATAATATAGCAAGTTTATACATAATTCCGGTTATTAGAACATAAATGTTTAATAGCAAAACAATAAGCTTATTGATTTAAGTTTTTTGATACTTCGAGCATTCTCATAATAGGCTTTCTAGCTTTTTCCATTAAACCATTGTCCAAATTTATCTCATATGTATCATTTTTTAAAGAATTAAGTATTTTTTTTAAATCAATTAATTTCATAAACTGGCAATCGTTACAAGCACAGGTGGAATCATTAGGAGGAGCAGGTATAAATTTTTTGGTTGGATTTTTCTTTTTCATTTGATGTAAAATACCCGACTCCGTAGCAACAATATAAACCTGTGAGGGATCCTGAATGGTGTATTTCAATAAGGCAGCAGTAGAACCAATAAAATCCGAAATAATTAATACCGGTTTATCGCATTCAGGATGAGAAATCAATTTAGCTTCCGGATTTTCATTTTTAACTGTATAATTTTTCAAGTGAAAACCTCTGATGAACATGACAGCTTCCATTCCAAATTAGTAAATCACGTCCAGTCTTACTTTTAATATAGTCACCCAAATTTCTATCAGGGGCAAAAATAACTTTTTTATCTTCAGGAATACTTCTAACAATCTCATATGCATTGGAAGAGGTACATATAATATCCGACAGGGCCTTTATTTTTGCAGTAGTATTTATATACGTAACAACAGTTGCTTCGGGATGTGAATTTACAAAAGCTTCGAATTTATCTTCGGGACAGGAATCTGCCAAGGAACATCCAGCATTTAAATCCGGTAAAAGTACCTTCTTGTCAGGACATATAATTTTGGCAGTTTCGGCCATAAAATGAACCCCGGCAAATACAATGATTTCAGCATTGGTTTTAGCAGCTTCTTGTGCAAGCGCTAAACTATCTCCAATAAAATCTGCAACTTCCTGTACTTCATCAATTTGATAATAATGTGCCAGAATAATAGCTTTCCTCTGTTTTTTTAGATCAGCAATTTCCTGTATCATTTGCGCTTTATCAACACCTATATTCATATATATTATTTTTAATTCTTATATAAAAGAAATATGATGATAATGATGTCCTGTTAATACTGTTCAAAAATTAACTGCAAAACTGTTGATTTTTTTGAAATCAAGAATATAAAAACAGGTTATAAACACCTTCTCATTTCAAAATAAATTTAAGATTAGGTATTTATTGATTTATTAACATCATGTTCATATTGGTTTGAGCTAATAAAAAAGTCAGTGTCAATTATTATTCCACATGGTTTATTTAATGTTAAAAAAAGGTTATTTATTTTAATAACCATATTTGGAATGGTCCCGATTTCTTATAAAGAAAACAGCCATATCAAAAAACCAGGATCATTTGTACTTTTTATCCATAAATAATTGCATACTTATTAACAACTTTTTGGCAGCATTTGTTAAAAGACCGATATTGAAGTAAAAACCCTATGCAAAAAATACTTTAAGGTATTTATATTTTAATAATTTTGTGAAATTATATAACCGAATTTTATATCAGTATGTCGGCTTTATACTTGAACAGGCATTTTTAGTACATTAAATAAATAGTAATTGCTTAGGAATGAGATTAGGATTAGCCAATGACCAATGCAGGTTTTCAATTGAAAATGAAATATACCTTATTTAAAATCTTTGGGATACGAGGTTATAAATTATGGATCGGACACTGCCGAATCTGTTGATTATGCTGATTTTGCCCATAAATTAGCATCTGCAGTTGAGAAAAATGAAGTTGATCTTGGTATTTCTATTTGCGGAAGCGGAAATGGAATAAACATTGCTGCCAACAAACACCAGGGAGTGCGGTCAGCACTCTGTTGGATTCCCGAAATCAGTAAACTGGCAAGGCTTCATAATAACGCAAACATATGTGCTTTACCAGGTCGTTTTATTACCAGGGAACAAGCAGTAGCTATAATCGATCAATTTTTGAATACCTCTTTTGAAGGAGGACGGCACGAAAAAAGAATCAAAAAAATCCCTTTACAAAATCAATAAATAATTTTATGCTCTCAAATACCAGTAAATATGCGATTCGTGCAGTAATCTACCTTGCCCTTAACGGGAACAAAGATTCAAAAATCGGAATAAAACAAATTTCTAAAGACCTTTCAATTCCCACACCTTTTTTAGGTAAAATTTTGCAATCCCTTGCAAAACATAAACTCCTGGCTTCAACAAAAGGGCCTCATGGTGGGTTTTCTCTTGGAAAAAGTGCAAGCGATATCTCACTCATGGATATTGTTGAAATTATTGATGGTCTGGATAGTTTCAATATGTGTGTATTGGGTCTCGAATCCTGTACAACAAGTGAATCCAATTGTCCTATTCATAGTAATTACGCCTCTATCAGGGAACAATTGAAAAACCTTTTTCAAACCGAGAATATCGGAATTCTGGTTGAGAAAATAAAATCATCCGAAAAGCAATTAATTATCTGACAGCCATTGGCAGGGATATACATTCATATACCTTATTGCCGTAAAGTTTGTTATTATTGCGATTTCCATTTTAAAGCTTCATTTAAAGATGTAAATCCGGTATTGACTGCTGTTAATAGAGAATTGGAATATCGCCGGGATTACCTGAAAGACGAAGAAATTGAAACCATCTATTTCGGGGGAGGAACTCCCTCTTCTGTTGATATTACCTTTATTAAAGAAATTCTCGCTACAGTTTATAATAATTTTTCTATAACACGCCATCCGGAAATTACGCTGGAGGCAAATCCCGACGATCTTCATCCGGCTTACCTCAAAAGCATCCTCCAAATTGGCATTAACAGATTGAGCATTGGAATACAATCTTTTCGTAAAAAGACCTGTTGTGGATGAACCGGCGACATAATGCTGCAAGAGCTATCGATTCCATAAAATTTGCAAAAAAGAGGGATTCGAAAATATAAATGGCGATCTTATTTATGGTATACCCGGTTTAACAGAAGAAGCATGGAGAGAAAATCTCCATATGTTTTTTGACTTGGAAATTCCTCATCTTTCTGCATATCACCTTACTATTGAACCGAAGACGGTTTTCGGGGTTAAAAAAAAACCGCTGGACAATTCACCGAAATTTCTGAAGATGAAAGTATTCTTCAGTTTGAAGTTTTACTGGACGAAACTCAAAAACATGGATTTCAACATTACGAAATTTCAAATTTGCAAAAAGGATTTTTATTCAAGACATAACCTGGGTTATTGGAACAATCAAAAATATCTGGGAGTCGGCCCTTCTGCGCATTCATTCGACGGAATTACACGGTGTTGGAATACAAAACTGCATCATGTATATATAGAAGGAGTAAATTCCGGCCAAAAATATTACGAAGTTGAGCGGCTAAATACCTCAGAAAAATTTAACGACTATGTTTTAACCCGATTGAGAACAATGTGGGGTTTGGATTATAAATATATCGCTCAAAATTTTGGAGAAGCTTATGTGAAAGAAGTTTCGAGGATTTCGGAAAAATACAATAATTACCTGATAATGGAAAACGACTGTATTACACTGAATACCAAGGGCAAATTTATTGCCGATCGAATTGCCTCTGAATTCTTTATTGTGGATGTTAATTAGTTAAATCATTTTTTAAGTTCAGCCATTTTAATTATCAGTGAAACCATCTCCTCCGGTTTGGTAGTCATGCAGTTAAATCGAATATCAAACCAGGTATAATCATTGTTTTTCCCTTTGAAAAATTCACGATATTTTTCGCGCTTTTGATCAATTTCAATAGCATACTTCTTGGCTTCAAGAATTGATAAATGATATTTTTCGCAAAGTCGCAGGGCCCGCCATTCAAGAGGTGCTTCAAGAAAAATATGCAACGACTTATTGATGTCTTTTGTAAAAGCAATTCCTCCTCTACCTACTACCACAACATTACCATGATTTGCTATAGAACGGATTATTTTACCTGTTGTATTTAGGATTTTCTGATCACTTTTATAGTATTTGGACGATTGAGAACTTAATATCTCATCCAGGATACCTCGCTTATCTTCAAATACCTGTTTAATGGTTTCAGGCTCCAGATTCAGTTCTTTTGCTGCTTCTGCAAATATCTCCTTACCTACCCATTTCCATTCATGATGCTTTACAGATTCGCTCTTGCGGGTATTTAAAGCTTCAGTTAGTAATTTAGCTACGCACTTTCCAGGACAGCCCATTTCCCTGGCTATGGTTATTACCGGACCAGGGTCTGTACTTTTCAGATCAATTTCCTGGTATCTATCTTTCAGATAACTAATAAGATTGATACTCATAATATATGATATTTAAATTGAATCGAAACTGAAAGGACTATAACGAAGAGAACTTTTTTATATAAAATTAATAAAAAACAGGAAGATTTTCAACTAGATAATGTTTTAATTATATTGAAATCTTTTTTATTAAGTGTAGTATGAAATGCCTTGGAATTAAGGATAATCCGGTTCCCTAAACCTTTGGAAAGTTCCTTTTTTAAAGTTGGTGAGCATCATATATTTTTCTGAAGCTGCATAATTTCATCAATATCTTTATCCTGTTGTGCTTTCATAAGCAATAATTCAGTCTCCTTTAGCATTGTCTGAACTTTCTTGCTTTTAAAATCCATCAGCCGTTCCGGAATCAGGGTCCTGATCTTCATATCTTCGGTTTCAACAAATGTCCCCTTTTTTACTCCATATTTTACTTAACTGGTAGGGAGTTGAAAACAGGTCAGTAGCTAACCTGCTTATATGATTATCGGCATGTTGAATAAAAATATTTACTGTCCAGTTCC
>JAAUTT010000305.1 GCA_012031335.1 Bacteroidales bacterium
CTTTCCTTCCATTCATTTATTATTCCTGACATTGTTGCTTGTGAGTCCCTTTTCATATATTTATATTTTCTCCAAAAAAGCTATTTTTTTTAGAGTCTATAAATATGGCTTTGGTGGGTTGAATACTTTGCAAATGATTTCTTCTTCCTTTCTTCTGTGGTCTGTGGACCATCAAAATTATTCCTCCATTCCTTTCTCCTATCGCCAATAATTTGTATTTTGCTTTCGGAACCACACAACAAAACATAACTATGCTTTATTCCACAAAACTATTTACAAACAATTACAAATGCTTACAAACGGATAATACAGGTTTGGAGGTAATAAACTAATAACACTATAACTGTATTAATAAAATACAATTGTTGCAGTTTAGGAGAGGACAACATAATGACCCTAAAAATATTGATTGTTTCCATTTATTTATGAAAAAGCAATTGAGCATGAACAATATCAGTTAGAATCATTTGGAATAAATAATATAATAAAACCATTTACTGACTATACTATTATAAAAAAATCGATTTTAGATAATATGACGTACATTACTTGTGGAAAATTAAATAATAAACCCTTTTTAATGGTTGATTGTGTTGCAACATTAAAGAAAAATGATAATACTGAAAAATACTATTATCGGGATAAATTAACAAAATTAATTTCCAGTAATATTGAGACCTTTTATGTTGTAACAGGTACCATCGCATTTGAATATGCTATTAACGTTTTTGATAGAAAATGCCATGTTGATAATATTTGCTTTGATTTTAAAACATAAATCACATTAATGAAATTTATGAATTATATTTATTGATAATAAAAAAACCTGAATTTATTGGACATAAAATACCTCCATTTAATAGAATTTATTTTCTTAATGGAGATGGCATATACTATTACTTTTTTAGTAATGAGAAAAATAATCCATATAGTTTTGTTGTAATCGAAAATAATAACATCATTAAACCATATAGTTCATTCGATACACCTAATTTCATTGATAGAGATTTTGAAAATGATGATGATTTAATCAAATATTGTAAATCATTGATTAATAAATATAATAAATATGAATTTAATTTGAAAGATAGGTTTTCATTCATAATGTTCAATGGTAATGAAAGAATATATTTGAACCCCTCAAAAACAAACGACGAGTTAATCTATTCTTCAATTTCATGTCTTGAATATGAAAACATTTGATTAGTGTAAACCAAATTGTACAACATATTTAAAAAGTTAATTTCAGAAAACCCCGATTCAAATTCCGAGTTTTGAAAAACGAACGTTTCGCGAAACATTCCAAACCCCTTGCTGCACCTGAAAATAAATCCATAGTTAATAACCTGTTTATTAATAACTCTGCTATTCCTTTGATTTCTTCTTCCAATATCTTAAGCTTGTATCATAAACCCGTTTCACAAATCAGTCTCACGAAGTGACGTTTAATTAAACTTTTTATGAAGCTTGGTTACGCCCGGGTATCCACCCGCGATCAGAATCTCGATTTACAACTCGAAGCCCTCCAAAAGGCAGGCTGTGAAAAGATATTCCAGGAAAAACAAAGCGCAGTAAAAGACCGCCCGGAGTTAGACCGGTTACTTAACCATCTTCGCTTGGGTGATATGGTGATCGTTTGGAAGCTCGACCGCCTTGGCCGTTCCCTAAAACACCTGGTAGACCTGATGGCTCTGTTCCGGGAAAAAGAAGTTGAATTTATTAGCCTCAATGATAATATAGATACCACAACCATCCAGGGAAGGTTGATTTTTAACCTTTTTGCCTCTTTTGCGGAATTTGAGAGGGAACTTATCCGGGAAAGAACTTTGGCAGGTTTAAAAGCCGCCCGCGAAAAAGGCCGGGTAGGAGGACGAAAGAAAGGCTTAAGCAATGAGCAGAAAAAGACTGCTTATGCTGCCTGGCATTTGTCACAGAAGAATGAACAACCTGTGGGTGATATTATTAAAGTATTGAAAATTAGTAGGGCGACTTATTATAGGTATTTGAATTTTGTGAAAGATAATAAGCCTAATTTTTAATTTGCTTGTCTAGATTATATAGTATAAATGTTATAAATTGCAATTGCAACGTCTTATGAAAGTTTTTTTTATCTCATAGTAAAAAAGATCACCAATTAGCGTCAAAACTAGCAACAGACCTGAAAAAAAATAATATTGATGTTTGGTTTGATGAATGGGAAATTTTTGTCGGAGATTCCATCATTAAGAAAGTTCAAGAAGGTCTGGAGACATGTAATTTTTTGAGTGTTTTATTTACAAAGAATAGTATAGAATCTACTTGGGTAGAAACAGAATGGCAGTCAGTCTTTTTTAAAGAAATATCGAATAAAAGTATAATTTTATTGCCAATAAAAGGCGAAGATTGCCAACTTCCTTTTATTATAAAAGATAAATTATATGCCGATATTTCAATGGATTATAAATCAGGCTTTAAAGATCTTATAAAAGCAATCAACCACCATAATCACTCCCAATTTCCTAATGGGAAAGTAAAAAGAAAAACTACAAATGAAATTGAGTTAAAATTAACCAATATAGATTTTGAAAATTTCTTGGATGAAGACAAGGAAAGGATTGCAAAAGCAATAAGTGAATTAATTGGAGGGAATTTTGATATAAAAATATTAGGTGTTAGGAAAGGGAGTGTAATCATTAAGTTTAAATTACCTGATGAAAATGCAATTAGTTGGTTTTTTAAAAATTTTAATAAATTAGAGAAAACCATTGGAGCAGATGATGCATGGTTAGTGGAAGATTCTTCAATAAAGCGTCCGAAGGATGATGATAAAATCTTTATACTTCAAGGTACATCAAAAACACCATACATAAGTTTAAATGCAAAACTGGAAAAGGAAATTTTGAAGGAAGGTCAATAACTGAGAATAGCATAGAATTTTATCGACCAGTAATTAACTGGATTCAAAATAATCTTATAAATAAAAAAAGTATAGATAAATTCTTTGTTGATTTTCAATTGGAGTATTTTAATACAAGTTCCTCTAAATGTATTCTTTCTATATTGACTAATTTAGAAAATGCATACGAACTCGGGGTTGATATAAAAATTAATTGGTTTTATGAAAAGGATGATGAAGATATATTAGAAGCTGGTGAATATTTTGATAGATTAGTTAACTTACCAATAAAATTAATTGAACTTTAATCTCAAAATAAATAACTTTAATGATATATATTTTACTGATTCTGAAAACACAATATAACTTAATTGTAAAATATTTAACTAATCAGTCTAATTTTTGATCTATGAGCCAATCTGTTGGAAGTCCTGAGGATAAAATGTTTGAATATCTTAAATACGCTATTACAATATCAGCGACTGCAATAACCATAATAGTAACAGTGTCAATATTCTTTACTTATAATAATATTAAGGATTTAAAAGAGGAGGCGATATCTAATATGAAAGTAGTCAAGGATACAGCAACAAATAGTATTATTAATAATCAAAAGCATTAGAACAATTCAAAATTGATGCAAATACAACAATACTAAATACTCAAAATGAAAGTTTAATTGAGATAAAGAAAATTTCAAATGAGTCTAAAAAGGTTGCTAAGAGAGTAGCGCTTGATTTGATCAATGAGGAAATTAATAAGCCGAAAATACAAGAAATAATTCATCAAACAGTTAGAGAAAATTTAGATAGTGCAAATAAATTTATAAGTTTCAATATGGAAGAAATGTCGAATTTTATTTTGGCTGTAGATAGAATTCGTGCAGGTAATAAAAGTAGCTTTATTTATATAGACAGTTTAAGTAAATATTCAAAGATACGGTAATTAGAAAAATCGCTAGGAACTTAATTAAAAAAAAGATTGAAGATTTTGAAATGGATGTCATTAAAAAACTTAGAGATGAGAATAATCGACTAAGGACTGATACTTTAAAGTTTATCCACATATTCACAAATAATAATTATATTTCCGAATGTAGCGATTCGAAAATGTTTAAAGATGTAAATGTTTGTTTAAATCATAAATTTTTACAATTGATATTAAATAGCAATGATTTAAATGACATTTCCATTGCTTTCAAAATTTTACAAGAGCGAGGAATTAATATTGATTTTTTTGATTTTACTAGAGCTCGAAGCCAATATAGACTCTCTATGGATAGGTGGAACAGAAATCTTATTAGAACAAATAATAATTAATCCCTTTTTTTTTGATATATAATTTTAGAAGTCAATAACGAATTTCAAAAAATAATGAAAGGCAAATATGGGCTTGAAAATATTATAACGCATTGCATACTGAGTATATGGAAAACCCTCCCTTAAATGGAAAATATTTGGGGACTTCAATATTTCTAAAATAAGCATTAACAATTTTATTATAGTCTCACAAAACCCAGATTAATAGGTATTTAAGTTCTGATTACTAACAAAAATAGCAATTTATCGAAAGGAGGTGTGAACTAATGAGTTACAAAAAACCAGAAATCTTGGCGCAAAGTACTGTAAAGATGGCAGAATGCCGTCCTAATAGTAAACCCAGTGGAAGACCATGTAATCCACCAAAGCCTGGTGGGCGTTAATGTTTAATTAATTAAGGCGGCGATGTTATGTAATTATAACTCGTCGCCTCATTAATAAAGAGATAATATTATGTTTTTCAAATTAAAATCAAAAGTTATATTCAGAAATTATATTTCCTTTGGATATATAACAGATACCAGGAATTTTGGATATAAACCAATAGATAGTTCCAATAACCACATTGGGGATAAAATTATATCGGAAAGTGGAGCTGTATTCATTTCCGTTTTAGGTAGGACACCGCAAAGCCTTAAAAAACTTGCAAAAACAATCAAGGTGCGGTATAAAGATGTTGACATTAAAAAGATAGAGTACGATGCCAAAGAATTTTATCGCATGCTTGAAAAGGATGGATTCATTGTATCTGGTAAAACTTTGCAGGAATGCAATGAAAATGACATTAGGTTTTCATACTCAATTTCCGAACCCGAAATAATAAAAAAGAATTTTTTCCCAGTTCCTGAAAAATCAACCCAAGATTTTTTAGAAGAACACTTTCAAGGTAAACCACAACTTACAAATTTGCACATAGAAATTACAAGTAAGTGCAATGAAATGTGCATACATTGTTATATTCCACACGATTATAAATTAGGTTTTATTGAACCTGATTTATTTTATAATGTTTTAGAGCAATGTAAAAATATGCGGTTGTTGCATCTAACAATAAGTGGTGGTGAACCGATGTTGCACAAAGATTTCTGCGACTTTTTAAAGAAATGCCGAGAATATGATTTTTCAGTTAATATCCTGAGCAATTTAACATTACTGAAAGATGAAATTATAAGTGAGATGAAAAAGAACTCCCTTTTAGGTGTTCAAGTCTCCTTATACTCAATGAATCCAAATATTCACGACGAGATAACCCAAGTGAAAGGAAGTTTTGAAAAAACGAAAAATTCAATTTTAAAACTGATTGAAAACGATATCCCTTTGCAAATAAGCTGCCCGATAATGATCCAAAATAAAAACTGTTATGATGATGTTATAAATTGGGCGAAAAAGCATCATCTCCATGTCGGAGATGATTATGGTGATGCTTGAGAATGGCTAAAAGTTATTATGTTTAACCAATATTACATTAAATCGATAGGGTCCACATCCGTAATTTTCAATGATTTGAGAATGTATTTTTACCTTACGCCCCCAAATTATGCGCAAATTTTTCAAAGTAATTTTTCATAAAATATATGTGGCTCAATCCATCATATTTTATTCTAAACTCTTCTTCTCCAAGTTTTTGTTTTCTTAATCTTTCTGATTCATCTTTCATTTCTAAATCATTTATATCAAGAATTAAAACTTTCTTCTTTGCTTTATCATACATTTTTTTTAATACAGTCTCTGAATATTCGTTATCCATAAAATAATTGAAGACACTATTTGCCAATACAATATCAAATTTCACGGTTTCATCAGGTTCATGTGCTTCGCACACATTGAAATCCATTTCAGGCATAATTGTTTTTGCCATATTAATAAGGGGTATTGAAT
>JAAUTT010000306.1 GCA_012031335.1 Bacteroidales bacterium
GAATATTACCGGATCAACGGTTCTGTTAATCTCCAGCTTTACTACCTTATGTTCAGTTTTTACCTTTCCCCATAGATCCGTTTTCACTAAAAATGGATAAAGGATACCTGTTTTTGTTTTGCGGTAATCGTGGTAAGTACTGGTTACAATTTTGGTTTCCCCTTTATATTCTATCGGGATTGTCATTTTTATGGGCAGAGAGGTGGAGGCGTCGAAATAATAAAAAGCAGTGTAATTATCATCTACAGTTACTTTTATTTTATACATATCTGTGCTTTCATTATTTTCTTTACCAACCAGTTCGGCTTTATAGCCTTTTTCGGCCCAATTCCAAAATGGTTTGGATGTGTATATGTAAATCCTGCATGATTTGTATTGCTCTTCGGGCATGACGTTTGGCTTATCATTCGTATTCCCGTAGATAAACCACCCCGATTTCTCGGTATAGCAATTTATATATTTTTGCCCTGTAATTTCGGTAATGCTTTTACAACCTTTCCCGTTTTGAACAACCGTGGTGCAGGGTGATTGCTTTTCATTATCGGAAATAATTGTCTCCACATATATCGATTTTATTTTCGCAATATTTTCGTCACCACCAATGGCTACGGCATATTTCTGAAGCACTTCGCTGAGTGTTTGCGATTTTAAGGAACTGGTTGGTGCCAGTAACAATATCAGGGACATAAGGTAATTCCGGAATTTCATTTTATTGCTTTAATTGTATACCTAACTATTTAAAACTTTTTTTGCCAGATTTTTTGTTATTCATTGTTTTTCTTTTTCGAATTTCAATAAACCAGATTGAATAGTAACCTTTTTTAGTCTGTCCTTCTGGAACGATCGTTCTATCAGGTATAAAATAAATTTGTCATTGGCGAAATAGCCGTTATAATCTGTTAGGGTTCCTTCCGAATGGTAAAGGTAAATGGGTTTGGAGAAATAACCGCCTGGTCCTGTTTGCCTCATTGCAAGTACAACTTCGCCTAATAATTCCTGCGAATACAGACAGTACATCTTACCGCTACGGCCCTTTAGCAGGGTTAATGGTTTGTGGTTATTACCTGCCTCTATGTCCTGGCCGAAGTAAAAGGTATCTGTAACTTCAAATTTGGCATTCAGGGCAGTGCCGTAAATTGTGTTGGAAGCATTGCGGCTTTGTGCAAAAATATAGGCATTGGTTCCACTTGCTGCTATATAAGTTGCAAAATCGGATTCCGAACTTTTGACCGGGTCTACAATATCAAATTTTTCGGCAACCGGCTTAAGGTCCGTTCCCAGTAATTGTGCATAAATTTGCGATTTCTGATTGATGCAACCTGGTTTTTCTTTGATACTGGCATTGTAAACCACTAACAGGTTATTCCCAATTTTGTCGAATTGGAGAGAATTAATGTTATAAACCATTTCCTGATAAGGGGCATCATTGCTACCACATTTCAAATCACGGGTTTTCAGCAAAATTACCGGTGTTTTGTTTAACTCGCCGTCAGGTCCCATAAAAGAGGCATGCAGGGTGGTATTTGCAAACCAGAATACCGCAATTTGCTTATTATAACGGCAAACATAGAATTTGTCATAGCTTTTGTCATAATCGCCAGCTATAATGTTACGGCCATTTTTGGATAAACCAAGGTTTTCGTAAAGCTTTTTGAGGTCGTTTAGCTCTTTTTCCGTTAACCCGGGAACGATGCTTAAATGAGCTGGCCTGTCTAAATGATTGGGACTAAATAAATACCCGGTATCACCAACCATTGTTGCTGATATTTCAGGGTTTTTCCGCGAACCTGTTTTTGCTGCAATGTCCTCAACCATAAGGAAAACTTCCTCTTCCTGTTTGGGGGGGTCTTTAATAGAACTTATTTGTTTTTCGGAGGGATTATAAAACAGCAACCCGTTGGAAGAGGTTAAAAAGAGGCTTTTGGAATTTTCGGGCAATCCTGTTAGCTCGGCAGAAGTTGCATTTACAACAGGTGGGAGTTTGCCAGGCGGCATTCTTTTATATTGTTCCCACCAGGCGGCAATTTTGGCTGCGGCATCCTTCCATAAGTTATTTTCTTCAGCAGGTGCATTTTTGGAGGGGGATCCAAGTTGAAGATTGGCAAAAGCCGTTTTTCCCGAGAGGTCTTCAATATATTTGCCCGCAATCTTTTTCAAGTTATAATATGCTTCGTCCTTCGAACGGTTTTTCTTTTCAGCCATGTATTCTTCGGGGTTTCCTAGTACACGAACCAAAAAACCCAACCCGGCAGTAGACGTTATGCCAAGCTTAGGGATAAATTCGGCAAGTGGCTCAATATCCTCCTTTCGCGGCGAGTGCATCAATTCTTCAAAATACGATTCAACAGCATTGTAACCATACGCAAAAGCAAAATAGCGAAGCTCTTCCCTGTCAGGTTTGTTGTAGAAAATACTCCTTATCCCATACGGTACCAGTTTTTGAAAATAGTTCTCCCTAACTGAAGGAATAATGCTTTTCTTCACTTTCCCGTTTTTTACTGCAAGAATAAAAGGGATGTTTGCAACAGGATGCCGGTAGAATGGCCCGGTTGAATAGGCATAATCACGAGCTGGGGTATTCTTTACCACCAAAACTTCGTCTTTAGGGTTAAATATATCAAAAGGTTTTTTTGGGGCAAGTGTTACATTTAGGGCCGAATCAATGATAAGCCCCAATTCATCTTCGTACAGGCCATACGGGTAGCTGTCGGATACTTTAACACTATTTCCTGAGGGCGTTTGATGCCCAAAAACATTGCTGCTTATCTGGTACTTTTTTAATTCCGGGATGCGGGTATTAAAATTCATGGCTTGTAAAAACTCATAATTTTGAATTTTCGACGAGGAATACTCATAGCCACTGGCAACAAAAATCCTGTCGGACGACTCAATACCGGGGATTACACTTTCGCTTAACAGCATTCTAAGAAAAGCTTTTCCTACTGGCTGATTAAAAAATTTTGGACAAGCCTTCGATTCGAAAATTTTTTTGTAGTGAGGTGCCCGCTGGCCAGTGCCGAATAAAGATAGGAGAACGCATGGTTGTATTGGCCTTGTTCGGTAAAATATTCGAAACTTAATAAATAACTATCTTCGGGCATACAACTCATGGAAACATTATAAGGCACTTTAGACAGGTGATACCTCAAGCTGTCGATATTCCCGGCAAACGACATTGCATAAAAATACCTGAATTCCCCCATTTCCAGCAGTTTGCCAAGGGTTGTTTTCCCTATCTTGTTCTTATAGGTTTTTACCGAACTTTGCAGTTCTTTAACTATATCTTTGCCCCTATCTTTGCCCTGATAAGTTTTGAGCTGTTCGGTGAGATAGTAAAAAAATCTGAAGGTATCTTTTGCTTGTGATAAAAATTCGTAAGCGATGGCTTTAAGCTGCTTTTTGGGAATTTTGCCCGAAGGCAGCAGGTGGTAGAGCGAATCGGCAGCAAACAGTGTGCTTTTTTTGCTCGGATATTGCTCCATAACAAGCTTGTAAGCTTTATTAAAATTGTCAAATCGTGAAATGATTTCGTTTATTTGACCTTGAACAGCTTTTAGCCCGGGGTCGTTTTTCATCATATGATATTCGGCTATGCCATTGGCTGCTTTGTTTAGGTAGTCCATGCTTTTTTCGCTGGCACCAAGGTTGGCCTTACAAACTCCTGCGAGGTAGTAATCTTTGGACTGTCCGGTTACTTTGGACAAAAAATAGTCGAAATGCGTTACCGCTTTTTGGTATTCTTTATTGTTGAAATGGTTATAAGCCATCTCAAGCGTGTCGGCAATGGTTTGGGAATGAAGCCCACTGGAGGTTGTCCAGGCAAAAAGAATGATAAGGATGATAAGCTGTTTCATTTTCAAATATTTCAGGGTTTGTGTCAGTAAGAAAACTATATACGGACAATAGGTTTAATTATTTTCAAATTTTATTAGTTTTTTGCTCATTTTAGCTTTAATAAAATATTTAAAATACTTTATAAAAATCCACTTTTCGGTGCTGTTTTATTTGTTTTGGTAAGACGTACCATATGCTTTTTGGAGGTAAAACAAAATCAGGGAAACTAAAATATTCAGGAAAGGATTAGGATTGGAATCATTGGGATTATTTATGTAACTTGTATTATCCGTAAAAACCAAACGACCTCACACCTTACTGCTGGCTCTCCTTGGAGTTGAAGGGTGACACTCCTTTTTAAACTTATAGAACATATTAATACGGGTGGACGCAATCATTTTTGATAGAGCAAATCATGAACGATGGGCAGTTCCCTCTTCTTGAGTAGAAAATAGCGAAGCGGTTTCACAACCGAAGGAGGTAGCTTTAGGGTGAGGTAATTTAAAGATTATAAATTAAACGGGGTAGGTTAGGAAGGATGCATAAACATTGGCTACCTATAATAATTTTTATTATTCGGGTAAGTCTGTGGTAACCTGCCGAAAGTTAGGAAAAGGCTCAGATATCTATATTCGCCCTGCTACTGGTAACAGGAAGTTTGAATGAGTTATTTTAAGAATTAGAGACTGGAAAGCCGCCTGACGAATTAACGTGCGAATATAAGAACGGTTTTGGTGTAACAAAAACATGAGAAAAAATGACATTTATTGTAGATGATGATAATATGATGCAACATTTTTTGAATATTCATTTATTGGAAGAGAAGAGTATACAATAAAAACATTTTCTGATCCGGAAGACTGTTTGTCGGACCTGAATTCTAATCCCGAAATATTTATTTTAAATCAAACATGTTAACTCCGATATGATAACCCCCCACAGGACTTAAATAAAATATACCTGCGGAGGGTGCCTAACTAATCAGTGTAAGGACCTAACCCGATTAATCGAAAAGTTCGTTTAACCAGCTTTTTTCTTGTACTTATAATAGTCGTGATTTCGATGATCCTGATGTTTGTAATCACGACTATCATGCATTTGATTATGAGGATTGTAATTTGTCTGACCCATTGGCGATGCAGCCCGTTCTATTATTTTATCGAGTTCCCCCCGGTCGAGCCATACACCTCTGCATTTGGGACAATAATCAATTTCAATGCCCTGTCTGTCGGACATTACCAACGGTATATTACATGTGGGACAATCCATAATTTTTGGTTTTAAAGTTTAACAGTAAGTTTGCCTGAAAAAAGAGATTTAATAGTTTCTCATTCATTAATTTATAAGAACAGTGAATGAAATTGAGTTTATGACCATGCTTACTGTAATTATCAGGCAATTTTTTATGTGGATAATTTCATGCAGCAAGGTAAGCCAACATCTTTAAAAATAAGATGTTAATAGGCGAATAGAATTAAGATATATCCGGCGGGAGCCAGATAGAATAGTATAATTTTCGAGGAATTGAACTTGTAACCGGTACGTAGCTTTCTTTGGCAATCTGGATCGCCGGAACTGGATTACATGGAATATCAACAAAAACTTCTTCGTCTAATGCATTTACACATGAATGTGATTTATTGCCTGTTTTGGAATCGGAAGTATTTTCAATATCACAATTAATCTGATGAAAATCCGGAACCATGTCATGTCCCATAAGCTGAGCCATGGCAAAGATGATCAGCACTGTTGCTGTTATGTTTCTTATCATTTTCATCATAATTCAAATATAATTAAAGAATGAGGTCGCCCAATTCAATTTAGCAAAATTTAACAATTTGATTAACTAAAAAGAGATTTAAAATCCCAATTAAGCGTTTTCCGGTTTACGCAGTTCTTGAAAATTAATTGAAATATACAGGATACAGTACCTTCTGTTGTTGTTTTGTAACAGCTGTTTAAATATCATTACTGTTCCGATAAGAAAATCATAAACATCTTTTTTTCTGCATTTATTGATTGGCCTTGTTGATGTTTTTATATAGAAAAGCGCCTTCAACAATTCAAAATGCACCTTCATCAGCTTAAAACTGCCTTGGGTGAATATTTTTTCACCTGGAAATACATGCGTATTCCTTTGTCGGGTTAAGCAAACAATAGAATTATTTTGTGCAAGTGAACCATTCCCAATTGTAATAATCAGTTTATCGGAATCCGGGTACAGGTAAAATGA
>JAAUTT010000307.1 GCA_012031335.1 Bacteroidales bacterium
TGTTGAACTCGACGAAAATGGTGCTGTAAAGAAGAAGGTATAGTAACCGAGAACTCAGTTATCTATCTCGAATTCATGAAGGATGAAGATACCAAGAAAGAATTCATGGGTCTGAAAGCCAACGATACCATCAAATTCGATTTACGTAAGGCCTTTCCGAACGATGTTGAACTGGCTTCCATTCTGCATAAGAAAAAAGAAGAAATCACCGACTTGGATTCTGTTTTCCAATTTTCTATTGTTTCAATATCCAGATTCGTAAAGGCAAATGTCGATCAGGAGCTTTTCGACAAAATTTTTGGAGAAGGTCAGGTTAATTCGGAAGATGAATTCAAAGAAAAAATTCAGGAAGAAATTAAACACAATCTTCAAAGAGAAAGTGAATATAAATTCCGCACCGATGCAAAAGAGACACTTCTTTCCAAGTGTACTTTTAAACTGCCCGAAGAATTTTTGAAAAGGTGGATTTTCTCTATTAACGAAGGGAAATATACACAGGAACAGATTGATGACGATTTTCCAAAGTTTATGAACGATTTGCGTTGGCAGTTGTTACAGAACAAGGTAATTAAAGAAAACGACCTTAAAGTTAGCGACGAAGAAATTATTGAATTCTCGAAATATATCACACGCATGCAGTTCGAGCAATATGGACTTCATAATGTTCCCGACGAAAACATCGATAACTATGCCAAGGAATCGCTGAAACGTCCCGAAGAAAGAAAACGCATGCTTGAGAAACTTTACGAAGATAAAGTAATTGAATTTGTTAAAACATTGGTGACTATCGATAATAAAGTTGTAACAAGCGAAGAATTCGATAAATTGATAGAAGCCAATAACGAATAAAAATTGTTAATACAATAAGTTATTGTTATTTTAATTTTATAAACTTTTAGAAATGAATTATCAGGAAGAATTTCAGAAGTTTGCTAACAAAAAACAAGGAATTAGCAGCCTTACCCTTCACAAGTATCAATCGGTTTACGCCAATTATATTTCGCCCACCATTATTGAGGAACGCCAGATGAATGTTGCATCCATGGATGTTTTCTCGCGTTTGATGATGGACAGAATTATTTTTCTGGGTTTGCCCGTCGACGATTATGTTGCCAATATTGTTCAGGCACAGTTACTCTTCCTCGATTCAGTAGATCCACACAAAGATATTCAGATATATTTTAACACTCCGGGTGGTGCAGTTCATGCAGGTTTAGCCATATACGATACCATGCAGTGGATTAATTCCGATGTAGCTACTATCTGTACCGGTATGGCAGCTTCTATGGGAGCGGTGCTGTTAACTGCAGGAACCAAAGGAAAACGTTCGGCATTGTTTCACTCACGCATAATGATTCACCAACCTATGGGTGGAGCGCAGGGGCAAGCTACCGATATGGAAATTACCCTGAAAGAAATTCTGAAACTGAAAACTGAATTATATAGAATCATTTCGCAGCACAGCGGTCAGCCTATTGAAAAGGTTGAAAAGGATTCGGATCGTGATTACTGGATGCGGGCCGATGAAGCAAAGGAATATGGAATGATTGATGAGGTTTTGGTACGCCAGAAACAAAAAAGAAATAATTGGGCACAACAATGGATAAATGTTCCTTTTGCGGGAGAGAGAAGAAATATACCAATCTGCTTATTGCAGGCATTTCAGGTCATATTTGTGATGCATGCGTTGAACAGGCTCATACGATAGTTGAAGAGGAATTAAACCAGCGGTCGGGTTTTGATATCAGCCGCATTAAACTAAGCAAACCCACCGAGATCAAGAAATTTCTCGATATGTATGTTATTGGTCAGGACACTGCCAAGAAATACCTTTCGGTGGCTGTTTACAATCATTACAAGCGACTTATACAAGGAAAGCCTACCGACGACGATGTTGAAATCGAAAAATCAAACATCATTTTGTCGGGGAAACAGGAACCGGTAAAACACTTTTAGCAAAGACTATTGCACGTCAGTTGCACGTTCCGTTTACCATCGTAGATGCAACCGTTTTAACTGAAGCCGGCTATGTTGGCGAAGATGTGGAAAGCATTCTGTCGCGGTTGCTGCAGGTTGCCGATTATAATGTGGAAGCTGCCGAAAAAGGAATTGTATTCATCGACGAAATAGATAAAATTGCCCGTAAAGGCGATAATCCTTCTATAACCCGCGATGTTTCGGGTGAGGGTGTTCAACAGGGATTATTGAAACTTCTCGAGGGTTCGGTTGTTAATGTGCCACCTCAGGGAGGACGCAAACATCCCGAACAGAAAATGATACAGGTAGATACCAAAAATGTGCTTTTCATTTGTGGCGGAGCTTTCGAAGGTATCGAAAGGAAAATTGCCCAGAGACTTAATACTACAGTTGTAGGGTATAATGCTTCACGTAAAACGGATATTATCGATCGCAGTAATTTACTTCAATATATTGCGCCTCAGGATCTTCGCTCTTTTGGCCTTATACCTGAAATTATCGGCCGTTTACCGGTTCTTACCTATCTGAATCCACTTGACAGAGAAGCCCTCCGACGTATTCTTACTGATCCCAAGAATGCTATTATCAAGCAATACAAGAAGCTTTTCAAAATGGACAGTATCGATCTGGATTTCGATAATGAAGTGCTTGATTACATTGTGGACAAAGCCCTGGAATATAAACTTGGGGCCCGTGGGTTACGTTCTATCTGTGAGATAATCATGATGGATGTTATGTTTGAAATGTCGGCCGGCACCGAAAATAAAATTTGCATCACTTTTGATTATGCAAGGCAGAAACTCGAAAGTGAAGAAGCCAGGAGGCTTAGAGTAGCATAATGAAATAAATTTGATCCATTTGCTTGCATTTTATAAAAATTAATTCTTTTTTTGTACAAGTTTAAAACAAAGAAAATGATTAGAACTCAAAATTGGTGGTGGTGGCACAATACTTATTCCCGAATGGATGTGAGGAGGTAGCGCTGCGCTCGTTTTGAACAATATAAATCGAAGGCTTGCCAATCACGGCAAGCCTTTTTTGTTATCAACCCTTTAAGATTGGAATTATGATTTACCAGGTAACTACAAAGTTTAAAAAGATTCTTTCCGACACCATCACACCGGTGAGCATCTATCTGAAGGTACGGGATATATTTCCCAACTCTGTTCTGCTCGAAGGAGCCGACTCGCAAGGTAGCCGCAACAGCTATTCATTTATCGCTATCAAACCATTGGCCGAGTTTATAGTGGAAGGGGAGCAGGCCACGTTAAAATTTCCGCACGGGACAAGTCGCGAGACTATAACTCCGGAACAATCAGTAACCGATCTGATGAACAGGTTTATCCATTCCTTCGAAACAGAAACCATCGATCCGGCCATTGTGGTAAATGGTTTATTCGGTTATTCTGCCTACGATTCAATCCAATATTTCGAGTCGATCCAGTTCAAATCCAAACAGATAACCGAAGAGTATATTCCTGAAATAAGATATGCATTCTATAAATATGTTATTGCGGTAAATCATTTTCAGAATACGCTTACTATCATCGAAAATCTGCTGGAAGGTGAAGAAAGTAAGATTGAATATATTGAGAGTCTTTTGCGTAACCTGAGTTTTGCGGCCTATCATTTTAAACCTGTGAATGACGAATCGTCCAATCTTACCGATCAGGAATACATGCATATGGTTAGCAAAGGGAAAGAGCATTGCCATCGTGGCGATGTATTTCAGATAGTGCTATCGCGCGGTTTCTCCCAACCATTTTCCGGCGACGATTTTAATGTTTACCGTTCTCTGCGTTCTATTAACCCTTCACCCTACCTTTTTTATTTCGATTACGGCAGTTACCGGATTTTCGGATCTTCGCCCGAAGCCCAGCTCGAAGTTAAAGGGAATAAGGCTTATATTCATCCCATTGCAGGCACATTTCGGCGCACAGGCGATGATGAAAAGGATAAAGAACTGGCCATCCAGCTTTCGAACGATCCCAAAGAAAACGCAGAACATGTAATGCTGGTCGACCTTGCCCGTAACGATTTGAGCCGGAATGCCGAGGGTGTGAAAGTCGAGACTTTCCGCGAAATTCAATACTATTCGCATGTATTGCATATGGTTTCGGTGGTTTCAGGTAACCTGCCTATTGGAGCCAATTCCTATCAGGTAATGGCCGATTCATTTCCGGCTGGTACTTTAAGTGGTGCGCCTAAATTTAAGGCTATGGAATTAATTGATACATACGAAAACAAAAGGAGGGGATTTTACGGTGGATGCCTTGGTTACATTGGATTTAACGGCGATTTTAACCATGCCATTATGATCCGTTCGTTCCTTAGTCGTAATAATGTGTTGTATTATCAGGCAGGTGCTGGAATTGTGGCCGATTCCAAGGAAGAGAGTGAACTTAACGAGGTGAATAATAAACTCATGGCCCTGAAAAAAGCCATCGATCTGGCTAAGGATATTTAATTGTACCATATAATTTAAATGATGAAGTTCCCTTATTTTAATTTGACATAAAACGTTATTAAACATAAAGATACGGATAAAGTGGTTTTAAACATGGGATTCCAATCAAACCTTAAACTATAAAATAATTACTGATGAAAATTTTAGTGCTGGATAATTACGACTCTTTTACCTATAACCTTGTTCATGCCATCGAGAGCATCCAGGGCGAAAAAGTTGAGGTACACCGCAACGATAAAATTCCTCTGGCAGAAGTGAGCCGGTTTGATAAAATAGTGCTTTCTCCCGGACCAGGGGTTCCCGACGAAGCAGGTATTCTTAAGGAAGTTATCCGGGAATATGCCGGGAAAAAAAGTATTCTTGGGGTTTGTTTGGGGCATCAGGCAATCGGGGAGGTATTTGGAGGCAAGCTGATAAATCTAGACCGTGTATTTCATGGCATAGCTACATCGATAAATCTCGAAGTGAGAGACGAACCGGTTTTTAAAACATACCGCGGAAATTCCTTGGTGGACGATATCATTCATGGATTGTTGACCGCGAAACATTGCCGGATTGTTTCGAAATTACGGCTACCGAAGAAAGCGGCCAGATAATGGCTATGCGGCATAAGCAATTCGATGTCAGAGGCGTGCAGTTTCATCCTGAGTCGGTATTGACAGAATTTGGACTACAGATTATTGGAAACTGGTTAAAAATGTAAAAGTAACTAGTACCAAGTATTTAGTAAATAGACAACAGCCTTAGGAACTTAAGACTAAAATTTTACGACTAAATGAAATCAATTTTAAACTATTTATTCGATCATAAAACCCTCACCAAAACTGAGGCTAAAGAGGTACTCACCAATATTGCCAAAGGGATGTATTCCCATTCGGAAATTGCTGCCTTTATCAGCGTTTACCTGATGCGTAGCATAACCGTTGATGAACTTTCGGGGTTTCGCGATGCATTGCTGGAGTTGTGTATTCCTGTTAACCTGGAGGATTTTGATACGATAGATCTATGTGGAACCGGGGGCGATGGCAAAAATACCTTTAATATATCAACCCTCACGGCCTTTGTGGTTGCTGGTGCGGGTGGTAAGGTTGCCAAACATGGCAATTATGGAGTTTCTTCTTCGTGTGGTTCGTCGAATGTTATGGAGTATCTGGGTTATCAGTTCAGTACCGACCAATCGAAACTTCGTGAAGAAATGGAGAAATGTGGCATATGTTTTATCCATGCCCCGCTGTTCAATCCTGCCATGAAAAATGTTGCTCCCGTTCGTCGTGAACTGAAAGTGAAGACTTTTTTAACATGTTAGGCCCCATGGTAAATCCCAGCTTTCCCCAAAAACAGATGGTTGGAGTCTATAGCCTTGAACTTGCCAGGTTGTATAATTATCTTTATCAGCAAACCGATAAGCAATATGCCATAGTACATAGTCTGGATGGTTATGATGAGGTTTCCCTTACCAGCCCGTTTAAGCTCATTACCAACTATACAGATGCTATACTTTCGCCCGGGGATTTGGGCATGAAATCCTTTTCTCCCTTAGAAATTGGTGGAGGAGACAGCATTCCTGAGGCTGCTAAAATATTTACTGATATCCTTGAAGGTAAAGGTACAGAGC
>JAAUTT010000308.1 GCA_012031335.1 Bacteroidales bacterium
AAGACCGACACCAGGAAAAATCAACGATCATTGCATCACAGATACCCGTTGGCAAATGGCACGAAATCATTGGGGAAAGTACCATTGCCGATGCCATCCTGGACCGTTTGGTTCATACAGCACATCGAATCGAACTCAATGGAGACTCTTTGCGTAAAAAGAAAAATTAGTACTTTTAATTTATTATTAACGTTCATTGCATTTTGTCTGCCGATTGCCCTTCGGGATTAATGGCCTTCCAGGAGAGGGGTCAATTTCAGGAATGAGGGGTCAGTTTGTTCGGAATAAACATATTCGGGAGCAAAGTTCACGTTTAGACCATATTTGGTATATAACGATTCAAAAAAACACATTTTTTCCGAGGCGGTAAAACAAAGGTCACGGCATCCGTTAACTGCAAAATTATTGTCGTTCTTCTTTTTGTATATAGATGAAAAATCTTTCACAAATGCAGGATAAACGATGACATTTTCACCTTTCCATTTTTCTGATAATTCAGAGTAAACCTCAATAAATGTTTCAGCATTAGAGTGGTCGAGATTTGCCCTTATTGCAACTCTGGTATCTGGATTAAGTTTGATGAACTCCTCTATGTTTTTTATAATAACATTATAAGTTGGTTCCTTGTGGGGAGAAAGTGTCCTTCTACTATCGTGAGATTCTTTATTCCCATCAATTGTGATTTGTATACAAGTTAAAGGAAAGTCTTTAAAAAACATCGATTTTTCTTTAGATAACAGGTATCCGTTTGATGTCATTGTATGTTGACCAAGCATCAGGTTGGGGATCTTACTTATATCACGAATGAGCCTTTTAATAGAATCAAATCCCAGTAAAGGCTCTCCCCCATACCAAGTTAGATTTAAGTGTTTTATACGGTTATGTTCTTTAATAAAGGTTATTACTTGCTTTTCTATCTCTTCAGTCATGTATAAAGGTTTATGATTACCCTCATAGCAATATGAGCAGGCGAAGTTACAATGTGTGGTAGGAGCGATTGCAAGCCCCAGGTTTGCTGAGTCAAATGTGTTAAAGTAGAAATTCATTCTTTTATTGTAGAAGAATTGATTATCATCCTCTACAAATACTTTGGCAGCAATAAGTTTTTCTTTGGAACGGTCACCAAGTTCATCAAATAAACTCGGATTGTTTTCTATTTGTTTTAGTTTATCAAAAGAGTTTTTGTCTAACTCAATGAATGCATTCGACGCTGAATTATATAACAAATAACCGTGTTTTGATTCATAAAGAAAATTATATTTAGAAAATATCATAATATTTAGTTTACAACGTGGTAATTTATAATTACGAAAGGAGGGCGTTAAAGAGAAAACTCCTTAAGCCCTCAGTTTTTGACTTAAATATCTCTTATTAAATAAGTGACATAAGTCTGCTTGCGGGTTCTGTTCCATCATGGTGATCCCCACAGCCCATGTAAGCATCTACAGAGCGGCCACCTTGAAATTCTTCCATACTTAATTCCGAAATTGTTTCAGGAAGATTGATGAAATCAAAACTTAATTCATCTTTTTCATGATTAAAAATTTAAAAATAAAACATGAGTAGCTTATGGTGGATACTCATCACCTTTTACCTATTAATTTAAATAAGTCCCATTTTTTTCTGGAAACCTTAAACCGAACACCGTTTTTTAACAATATGGTTCGTTTGCTTTCAACCAATGACAAATGTTTTGTATTTATTATGGCATGGTAATTAATCTTTTCAAAATACGATTGGCATAGCTGTTCTTCAACAACCTTTAATGATATAGCAAGTGTTTTGATAGATAAATCTTTATAGATAATGGTTATAGCCTTATTCCCTCCAACGATACAACTTATTTCTTCAATATCTTTAATTATCTTTTGCATAAAAAAACTTCATTAAGTTTTAATTTGAAGGAGGTTTTCTGATAAGTAAAATATTATGAATTCTAAGCGCAATCGTCTCTTTCTTAATTAAAATTTACTACTTCAAACTCGTGAGCAACACTTTTAAAACGATGCTCATCATTTGCTCAAACGATGCTCACGACTTCCACAACTCTTGCTCACGAGTTCCTCATACTATGCTCATCATTCTTAAATTGATGAGCATAGTTTTGGGTTATTCCGATATCCTCTTATAATCGGCAGTCGAAAGTACTTTTTCAACTATTTTACCCGGACGGAAGTTAAGGTTGTTGCCTTTGATCATAGTTGGAGTAAAGTCTTCAGCTTTATCTGCGCCATCGCTACTGAGTGTGATGTTGAAACTGCCAAAATCGCCTAGTCGTACAATACTGCCATCAATTAACCGCTCTGGTATTAGGTCGATAAAGCCTTCCAATACAGCAATTACATCGGAAACACTTAAGCCGGTACGTTTGCTTATTTCAGTAGCGAGCTTGCGGGTGGTTTCTTCGGAAGTACTTTTTGCCATTGCATAAAATTTGCGGGGACCCTGAGGATCGCGTGGGTTAACGCGTTGGTTAACTACATAACTTATTGCCATAAATAAAAGTTTCTGTGTTTGTTTTTCAAAATAAAGCAATGGTTTTTAAGAAAACAATATGTAATGAGGCGTGATTCACAAAACAGATAATGGTTTTCATGAATTGCCTGCTTTTTTGCACGAATTGATGAATTTATCTGTAGCTATTTGTTTTTTTTAACACAAAGATAATAACGTTATATCGTATACTGATAGAAATATAGGTTACTTGGCTAACGTATGAACTGGATGTTTAGACTTTAACCGAAAAGTTCCATAAAATCATTCTCGTGACTGGAAGATAGTGGGATATCATTTTCCGCCACAGTCAGCAAAGAGGTCTTGCCATTGTAATTTGTTATGTACGAGAGATTGACGATGTGAGAACGATGGCAACGGAAATAAATGTTTTTGGGGAGTATTGCATTCAGGTCCTTTATACTTAAAATACATCGAACTTGTTTGCCTTCGGAGAGAAAAACATTAGTATAATGTCCGTCGGCCTCGAAGCGTATTATGTCCTGATAATCAAAAAAGGAATTTCCCTGGTTAGTTTTTATCATTAGAGGTTTAAGGTTGGTCTTAATTGGTTTCATAAGGTATTTTGTATTGAAAAATTACTAATGAAAATGCTGTCATCAATTTATTTGTTAGTTCTGCTTTTCCAAAATAAAACATTCGTAAATAAAAAACAAATTTAAAAACGAAAATTTATATCCAATTTCTGAACTATAAGCAATAACCGACTATTCTTTATCTTTACTTTAATGTTTTTATTCAGAGGGGTATTATTTATCCGGGGAGAGGATAAGAGAAATCAATGGCCTGGGAAAATTGATATTTTGGAATAATACTATTAAGGAAATTTATGCTTAGTTTTTAAAACATAAATCACGAAACTTATTTTAAAAATATATAATCACATTCACCGTCTCAGTCTCGACATTGTTGCCGGGGCTATTGGCGGGTATGCCTTTGCCTGCAGTGTTTTGAATCAGGACTTTTACCTTCCATATATTGTAATCCTTGGCTCCGGGGTGTGGGTTATTTATCTTGCCGATCATTTGTTGGACACCTATCGCCTTGATACATCCGATAATTTCAAGTATGCTTTTTTTAATAAACATAGGATCCAATCGGTTATTCTACTGATAGTTCTGGGTGTAATTTTTCCTTTTTCATATTTACTTACCTGCCCCGCGAACTAATCTTTAAAGGGTTAATTCCTGGAACGTTCCTTTTGTGCTATTTGATTTTACAGCACTATAGTTCCGTAAAGTTTCGCAGATTTTTCCCAAAAGAACTTATTATTTCGTTTGTATATATTTCGGCGGTTTGGTTCTTTCCTTTCCTGGATTCGCAGGGGATTGAAACATCACAATTTGCCATGCTTCTTTTACATTTTTTTTTAGTTCTCATTAATGTATTGCTGTTTTCTTATTTCGAAAGAGAAGAAGATGCTGTAAATGAACGAACTTCTTTATTTACTGCCTGGGTTCTGCCTCACTTTAATATCATTATTAAATCTTTGGTCTTGATGGCGTTTTTCTTATGCATTATCTGCTTTTTTATTTATTCTCCGGGTTTACTCCTTATTGTTCCTTTGAGTATTACATTCATTTATCTTATCATTTCTTATTTCGGCCTAAACAGAACATGGGGAATCCAAAATGCTGTTTTAACCGATGGCGCTTTTGTGCTTTTTTTACTCTGCTTTTTGTTCCCCAAATAAATGGTTTGAAGGGTTAGATAACAAGTAAAATGACGTTTCTGAAACATTTGGGATTGAAAAAAGTATAAAGTTTTAAAATGTTCCAGGATGAGAAATGTTATTTATCTTCTTTTTTTCATTGTCATAAATGTCTCTTGCGGTAAGGATGAACCTCCTGATGTATTTGATTTTGATATATCGGATGTGCCGCAAATCGATGCCAGGATTGAAGAAACCCGGACTATTCAGCTTCTTGTAACCTGCAATAAAATATCTCCCGAAAATGTATATCTAACGATCGAAGATATACCAGCTGGTATTACCTGCTCTTTTGACAAAACCGAAGGCGTACCGGAATATGCTGCAAACCTGGAGATAAAAATTGCCAGAAGTGTTGCCGGAGGGGTGCATAAACTCAGGCTCATTGGAAGTTCCAGATCAATTATTAAGGAGGTTCCTATAGAAATTACCATTGATAAATCTCTTTCGGCAGTTTTTACTGTTTATAATGCCACTACATACAATCCTGAAAATGTAAGCAGTAATTTGCTCGACAGCGCTCTGGTAAAGTTGTACAGAAGTGTGGCAGCTTTTGATTCGGCTGTTCCCTCTTACAAAGAATACACCAAGGAGGATGGAAAGGCTTATTTCTATAAATTGCCGGCAGCTACTTATTTATTTACGGTTGAAAAAGGCGATTTGTCCAATGTTATCCAGAAACAGAATGTTGATGGTGTTATAAAAGGATATATTGTTGCGGGTATGTTCCGCACGCAGCAGGAAATCATCAACAGTGCCCAGTCTTCGGCCAAAATAGGTGATTTGAAATTTAGGGATATCAATGCTGATAATAAAATTAACAGCCTGGATCTTGGCAGGTACGATAACCTGAGTATTTACGAAGGTGAACTTAACGAAAAGGTAATATGGATAGGGAAGTAATGTAATTTACTTCCCCCCTTTATAATATTTCATCGCTTTTGGCATATATTCTTTCAACTCTTTAATACGGGTTTCGTGTGCCGGATGTGTCGAAAGGAACTGGGGTGGCGATCCTCCCTTACTTGTTTTGGCCATTCTTTCCCAGAAAAGGGGAGCTTCTTCAGGATTATAACCTGTCATAGCCATAAATATCAATCCCATTTTATCGGCTTCCGATTCGTGTAAACGGCTGTATGGAAGGATACCTAACACCGTAGAGCCTACTCCATAGGCAGCCATAGCCAGTTGTTGAGTTTCCTTGGGTTTCTCGCTCAGAGCCACGGCAATAGCTACTCCGCCAAATTGCTGCATCAACCCCTGACTCATCCTTTCTCCACCATGGTTGGCAATAGCATGGGCAACCTCATGGCCCATAACCACAGCTACTCCTGTTTCATCTTTGCAAATGGGGATAATTCCGCTGTAAAAAGCAACTTTGCCACCTGGCATACAAAAAGCGTTAACAGTAGGGGATTCCAACAGGTTAAATTCCCATTGAAAATTTTTTAATTCCGATTCGAGTTTTTGCTCTTTCATAAAAGCCTCTACCGCGCCTTTTATTCTTACTCCCACATTTTTAACCATATTGGTTTCGGCCTGATTGGTCGATAACTTATTTTCTTTCAATACCTGTTTGTAGCTGTCGAAACTTAATGTAAGAAGCTGAGAGCTTGGAACCAGGTCGAGTTGTTTCCTGCCTGTAACCGGTACTGTAGAGCAGCCAGCGAGGTAAATTGCTATAAATATTAAAAGAATTTTGCGTGTCAGTAATCCATAATCTTAAGTATGTTATAATAACCAAAATCAGAATTATTTGTTGTATCACCCATTTCCTATTCCAATACTTATCGCTCAAAAATGT
>JAAUTT010000309.1 GCA_012031335.1 Bacteroidales bacterium
GCCGCAACTCCTCGTTCAGTGCTTCGTATTCGTTGTTCTGATGGATTATCTGATTTTCGAAATTTTTACGGTCGGTGATATCAACAGCAAATATAATTCCTTCTTCAATTTTGTTTTCGTTGTTTATAATCGGTTCGCCCCAATTAGCATATATATTTCCGGCAAACTCAACTTCGTAATAACAGGTTTTCCCTTCGAATAAAAGCATTTGATTTGGATATGCTATATCAGAAACCGCAGCAGGAAAAATATCTTTTACTGTTTTGCCTATCATTTTTGTCGGTTCCAAGCCAACATCTTTTAATACTTTCCCCTCAACATGAATATATTTTAAATGCTTGTCGAAGAGGAAAACAACACCGTTTGGGAAGTTTTTAAGAATGGTTTGATATCGTTGATGTAGTGCTAACCTTGATTTTTCCTGTAATTTCCTTTCGGTAATATCTCGTGCAACCCCAAGAAATGAAACGACCTTGCCATTTTCATCTTTTAATGGGGTACCATTGGAATTATGCCAATGCCACGAACCATTTTTATGTTTTACGCGGTATTCGACTCCGCTTTGTTTTTCACCGGTAGTTAATACTTTATTCAAAAAATCCATGCAAAGGTGTAAATCTTCGTGATGGACAAATTTCTCTACTTTTTCCCCGACAACTTCTACCAGCTCATATCCCATTATCTCTGTCCAGTTGGGCGAAACATATGTAAATACGCCTTCAGGGGTAATCTGGTAAATAACATCGTTGGCATTTTCTACAAAAGTCCTGAATTTTTCTTCACTTTTTTTTAGTGCTTGTTCTGCTTTTTTGCGTTCGCTTATATCGGTTGCAACGCTCAGCATGGCAGGTTTTCCTTTCCAGTCAACCAGTTTAACATACACTTCCAGGGGAATTTTGGAGCCATCTTTTATAAAGTGCTCCACTTCAAACATTGCCTGTCCGTTTTCGTGTATGGCTTTAATGCGCTCATTAATCAGTCCGGAACTTGCAGGTACATCAAGGTCAAATAAACTGATTGTCATAAATTCTTCACGGGTGTACCCATGAATTCAAAAGTTTTGATTAGCAAAGAAGGTACCTGTATTATCATGCACTGTGATTGAGTTAGGGCAACATCGAGCATTTCGGCCAGCAGGTTTGTCGCTTCCTGCGACTCCTTTTGCCGGGTAATATCACGTGCAAGGCCCACACGGCGAATGATTTCCCCCTTATCATTTACAACAGGCATTGATTTTGAATGAAGCCAGCGAATTTGTTTATCGGGTCGGATAATGCGGTATTCATATTCAAAAATGCCGTTTTTTTTTGAAAGTGTCGGAATTCAATATTTCCGTAACCCTATTCCTGTCATCGGGATGAATAGAATCATTAAATAATTGTGGGTTTTGATAAATCTCAGTTGTTGGAATTCCCCATACTTTTTCAAAAGCCGGGTTAATATAAATCATCGCCTCATCTGTTCTGAGCCAAAATACATCGTCGATATTCTCGGATAATTGCTCAAAAACACTTTCTGAATTTTGATCCTGAAAAGCAATTAACTGACGTAAATAATTATTTTGTTCTCTTAATTGCGTAGTTTCAGGATCCATATTTCAAGGTTTAATGAATTAAAGTTACATAGTTTTTTAAAACTATACCCTAAATAAACTAATAATTCATTAAGCAGCACTAAGGTTACTTTAATAGCCACTTTGGCAATAAGTATCTGAATTGCGTAATTAAGACTTGTCCTTGGTAACTATTGTTTGCTATGGAATGGTGACCTGGGTATTGGTTAAGTCAACAACATTGAATACAAAAAGGGGATGCTGACTAAGTCCATAGAACTAAATCTGAAAAGGAGGGGAGTAACATAAAAAAAGCCGGAGTGATACCCCGGCTTTCATAATAATAATGCAATTACTACAATACATTCATTTCTTTCAGTACAGTATTCATGCTGCGAACAGCTTCGGCGCTCTTGTCAAAGGCAGCCTGTTCTTCGGCTGTTAGTTTAAAATCAACAATTTTTTCCCAACCATTGCGGCCAATCACAACAGGAACACCAAGACAAATATCCTTTTGTCCGTATTCTCCGTCGAGAGCTACGCAACATGGAACAGTTTTCTTTTCGTCACGAACAATAGCTTCAACAAGCATTGCACCGGCAGCACCGGGAGCGTACCAGGCCGAAGTGCCGAGGAATTTGGTAAGTGTTGCACCACCCACCATAGTGTCGGCAACTACTTTATCGAGGTTTTCCTTGCTGAGTAGTGTCGAAACAGGTAAACCATTATAGGTAGCCAAACGGGCAAGTGGAATCATGGTAGTATCGCCATGGCCACCTATTACAACACCCTGAAGGTCAGAAGCAGGAACATTCAAAGCCAGGCTCAGGTAACATTTAAAACGTGAGCTGTCGAGAATTCCACCCATACCGATGATACGGTTTTTGGGTAATCCTGTTGATTTAAGGGCAAGATAGGTCATGGTATCCATAGGATTACTGATCACAACCAGAATGGCATTGGGCGAAAACTTCAAAACGTTTGTTGCAACATCCTTAACAATACCTGCATTGATACCGATCAGTTCTTCACGTGTCATACCAGGTTTACGGGGAATACCCGAGGTAATAACCACAACATCCGAATTGGCAGTTTTGCTATAATCACCTGTAACACCTGTAACACGGGTATCAAAACCGAGCAGAGTGGCAGTTTGCATCATATCAAGTGCCTTACCTTCGGCAACCCCTTCTTTGATGTCGAGCAATACGATTTCGCTTGCCAACTCTTTTTGAATCATTTCGTTGGCACAGGTTGCTCCCACATTTCCTGCTCCAATAACTGTAATTTTACTCATAATCAACTATTTTATTTGTATCAAATTTGTTTTTAAAAAACGCTAAAATAACAAAAAAGTTGATAGGGCAGATTCTATTGTGAATTATTTAACAATAAGATCAAAATCCTGTACAAGTGGCTTATCCTGAACAAAATCGTACAAAGTTAACTGACGAACAAAGTAAAAATAATTCCAATAATTCCTCAGGGCATCAAAATAGGCACGTTTCGAATTGTCTTTTTCCTTTAAAGCATCATTCAGATTAAGTACATCAATTTTACCAATCAGAAAGCGCTGTTTTGTTACATCGTAACGGCTCTGTGCAATAGCTTCGGCACGTGAGGCAATATCTACCTGATCGTCCTGAAGGTTGAACTGCATCACCTGCAGGAAAATGCTCTGCTCAAAGTCGGTTTGTTCCAGGCTAAGCTGAACATCCACGAGTTCCTTTTGTGATTCGGCCATTTTAACTCTACCCCTGCCCTGTCCCCAATCAATAATAGGAATTTGAAAACCAATCTGTAATTGTTGCTCGTTCTGAAAAGGATCCTCATAAACTGTCGGAATTTTACTGGCGGCGGCATGCGTAAGACCATACGAAGCATACAAATTTATATTTCTCCCTCTTTCGCCTTTGGCCTGCGCCACATCGCGCTGGGCCTGTAATAACCTCCGCTGCCGGGAAATCACATCAGGATTGTTATTCTGCGCCAGTTCCATTACTTTCTGAACCTCCAGTTGCAAACCGGGAATGGAATCGGGAAGCACAAGTTCGAAATTCATTTTCTCGTTGTAACCAAGAAAAGACCTCAGCCTTGATCTCTGCAATTCAAGATCCACCTCTGCCTCGTTAAGCGCAGTACTGGCATTGAGCAGGCTGAGCTGCATCTGCAGCAGGTCGTTTTCGGCAATGGTACCGATATTATATCTTCCTTGTGCAATTTTGTAAAGTGTATCGGAATTGCTGTAATTTATTTTGGCGATACTCAGGTTAAGCTGGGCATTGGCAAGGTCGAAAAACCGGGAGATAGCCTTTAACGATACGGACTCCACAGCATCGATATAGTTTTTTTTTGGCTTCTTCGTAGGCAAGGGGTTCTATCTTCTTTTCCCATTTCAGGCTGTTAAAAGCAAAAATAGGTTGCTGAAATCCGACCCTTACAGGGGTAGAAAGATATTGCGTAGTACCCTCGGACCCAATCTGGTTTATTCGCTGTAGGTTACTGTTAATGAACACCCGGCCGCCGGTAAGTCCTATATTCTGCGAAATTGAAAGATTAGCCATGTTACTGATGCTTTTTCTTTCAACAAATATCTCTTTTCCCTCATCGCTTGTAATTCTTTCGAATGAACGGTTCAGATCGGGAATAGTACCCGAAAAGGTGAGTCCCGGAAGGTAGTTTGCCCTGAAACTTCTGTACTGCCAATAGCTGGAACGGAAGCGGTGTTTGGCCAGTATGGCATCGGGCGACTGCTCCAGAGCTATGTTAATTACCTGTTCCAGTGAGAACTTATTCTGCGAAAATGCAGTATCGGGGAAAATGATTATCAAAAAAAGGAATACAAAAAACTTATTCATAATTTTATTTCTATTCATAACGTAATGATTCAATTGGATCCCGTTCCGAAGCTCTTTTGGCCGGTGAATATCCGAAAATAATCCCCACGCCTACCGAAACTCCAAAGGCTATAAAAACAGAATATAAGGATATAATGGTCATAATATTCAAGAACTTACTAATAAAGAGCGATGCAACGATTCCAAGAAATACACCGATAACTCCACCAGTTACACTAATAAGAACAGCTTCGGAAAGAAATTGGATAACAATATCTTTCTTTTTTGCACCTATGGCCATCCGGGTTCCTATTTCCTTTATCCTTTCCATTACGGTTGCGAACATAATATTCATAATGCCAATACCTCCCACAATAAGGGAAATGCTTGCTATAGCAAATAATACTATGTTAAAAATTTCCTTGGTCCGTTGCTGTTGTTTTAATAACAGCTCGGGTACGGTAATTTCAAAGTCCTGTACATCCGCATGCCTCCGGATCATCATCCGCGACAAAACTTCAACGGTATTCTGAATATCCTCGGTTTCTTTCACCTGCACCACTATCTTATCGAGCTGATGATAGTTTTTGTTAACTTTTTTATTGTTGTTTCCCCACCGGCGGTTTGCTTCCATTACTTTGCGGGCGTTAACAAGTCCTCTGTCCTGATAACGAAGCAACATGGTTTTTATAGGGATAAAAATATTATCGTTAATCACATTAACCCCTGCATTCTGATAACCGGTTAGCTTAATGTTGTTACGTTCAATCACCCCTACAATGCGTAACCAGTTTTTTCCAAATTTGATATACTGCCCAATGGGATTGGTTTGCGGAAAAAACTTGCTTTGAATATTAGCGCCGATTACACACACCGAAATACCGCGTTCCTCCTGATTAGGATCGAAAAAACTTACCCTTTTCGAGCTTAAGGTTATAAATATCGAAGTAATTGTTATTTACCCCCAGCAGCTTGGTTTGAAATTTCATACCATTTTGGTAAGCAAACGAATTAACGATTACTTCGGGACTAATGAGTTTCACGGTTGTAAGCGTAGATTGAATGGCAGATGCGTCGGCCAGCGTTAACCGCGCGAAAGTTTCTTTTTCTTTTTGGTAACATCTTCGGTTTGCTCACCATTCTCTTCGTCCGACTGATCCACAAGGGGGAAAACAACAATATTGTTCACTCCTACCATTTTAATCTGTTCCAGAATTTCCTGCTGAGCTCCTTTACCGATGGCCAGCATGGTTATCACCGCTGCAACTCCGAAAATGATACCCAAAGCAGTGAGTATGGATCGCAGTTTATTGGCCATGATAGACTCAAATGCAATGGTTACATCATGTACATAATGACTATATAATAGTTTCATTGTAGGATGTGTTATGGTTAGCGTTTGGGTGATGCCTGCGACACCTTAAGATCGTCTTTCTTCTTTTTGGCGCTCTTGGCTTTAATTTCGGCAATCAGCTCTTTGCCTTTCATCCCAAAACTTTCTGGCTTCTCAGGAATAGCCAGATAAATCACATCGTTTTCGTCCAAACCCTTTTCTATAACCACATCTGTTTCGTTCATAGCGCCAAGCATTACCACCTGTTTCGAACCGCTTTTGGTATATACAAA
>JAAUTT010000310.1 GCA_012031335.1 Bacteroidales bacterium
TATGGCCGATATCATGGAAGTAAATCCTGATAATTCGCCCGTATCGGTTCCGCTCAGGGAAGTATTTTACATGGAATAGAAAATCATGAACCGGAATATAAAGTTATCACTTGTCTTTCTCCTGACAATATACGCCAATGTATTATCGAAGCAGCCCGAAGATTGGCCTGCCGAAACCTCAGTTACCAAACCCGGAAGCCGGTGGTGGTGGATGGGAAGTGCTGTGGATGAAGCGAACCTGACAAAGAATCTGGAATCGTATGCCAGTGCAGGTATGGGCTCTATGGAAATAACGCCCATTTACGGAGTGCAGGGAAATGATTCGGCCGAGGTTGACTTTCTCAGTCAAAAATGGATGAAACTTTATAATCATACCCAAAAAGAAGCTGCCCGGCTCAATTTAAACATCGATATGAGCACAGGTACCGGCTGGCCTTTTGGCGGCCCATCGGTTAGTCTGCAAGATGCTGCATGCAAACTGATCACATTGGAATTTCAATTAAAAGAAGGCGAAACCCTTAACAAACCAATTGAAGTAATCGATACTAAGCAACAAAACGCCCGTTTGCTTAAACTTATGGCTTATCCTGAAAAAGGAAAATGTCTCGATCTTACAGCCCTGGTAACATCCCAAAAGCTAAACTGGAAAGCTCCTGAAGGAAACTGGCGACTTATTGCTGCTTTCAGTGGCAATACGTTTCAGAAAGTTAAACGGCCATCGGCAGGAGGTGAAGGCTGGGTACTCAACCATTTTTCGCAAACAGCCGTGAGTAATTATCTCAACAGGTTTACCAAAGCTTTTCAGGAGTCGGGAGCTACTGTTCCCCGTGCCTTTTTTAACGATTCGTACGAGGTATACGAAGCCGACTGGACTCCGGATTTGTTTGAACAATTTGAGACCCGCCGGGGTTACAAGCTCGAGGATTACCTTCCTCAGTTTTTGAGTAACCAAAGAACCGATACGGTAGCACGGATTGTTTCCGACTATCGTGAAACGCTTGCTGAGCTGCTGCTTGAAAATTTCACCCGTCAGTGGACCGGATGGGCAAATGGATTGGGAAGCCATACACGCAACCAGGCACATGGTTCTCCGGGAAACCTCATCGATTTATATGCTGCTGTTGACATTCCGGAATGCGAAGGATTCGGCCTCTCGGAATTTAATATTAAGGGACTGAGAAAGGATTCACTTACACGGCACAACGATTCCGACCTGTCCATGCTGAAATACGCTTCTTCGGCGGCTCATATTGCCGGAAAGCCATATACCTCCTCCGAGACATTCACCTGGTTAACGGAGCATTTCCGCACATCTTTTTCGCAATGCAAACCCGATCTCGACCTTATGTTCACTGCCGGAGTAAACCATATATTTTTCCATGGAACAACTTACAGTCCTGCCGAAGTATCCTGGCCGGCCTGGAAATTCTATGCCTCGGTGGATATGAGTCCAACCAATCCCCTTTGGCATGATGCAGTGCCTTTTTTCAAATATATCTCAAGAACACAATCGTTCCTTCAGATGGGAAAACCCGATAATGATTTCCTAATCTATCTGCCTGTTTACGACATGTGGAACGATACGAAGGGTCGATTGCTGATGTTCGATATTCATAAAATGGCAGAGCGTGCACCGGGGTTTATCGATGTAATCAATAAAATCAACGGTGCAGGTTATGATGTCGATTATGTGTCCGATAACTTTATCCGCTCAGCTTCCTGTCTTAACAATAAAATTATTACTTTGGGCAAAAACGCTTATAAAGCCATTATAATTCCGGGCGTAAAGAAAATGCCGGCTGACGTACTCGAAAAACTCATCGCACTGGCCCGGCAAGGAGCAACCATCATTTTTGTTTCGGATTATCCATCGGATGTGCCGGGATTTGGCAAGCTAAACGACAGGAGAAAAACATTTCGGAAGCAATATAAAAACCTGCCCGAGGTGACATTTAACCAAACAACCATCACACAAGTAGGTAAGGGTAAAATTATCACGGGTAAAGATTATACCAGTGTTCTTCAGGCCACGGGCATTGCTGCCGAAAATATGAAAAGTGAGTTTCATCTTCAGTCGGTACGCCGGTCCCATCCCGATGGATTTCATTATTTTATTGCAGCCCTGAAACCAACCGATACCGATGAATGGATTACCCTGGGAGTGCCCGCCCAATCGGCTATATTTTACGATCCCTTAACGGGCAATAAAGGTAAAGCATCTCTCCGGCAACAGCAAGGCAAAACACAGGTGCAACTTCAACTAGCCTCCGGAGCCTCCATTATCCTGAAAACTTTTACTAACCAAAATATAGACCTTCCTGACTGGAAATATATTGTTTCAACAGGCACTCCTGTCGATTTAAACGATGATTGGACACTTACCTTTGTTAAAAGCGTACCCGAAATAATTGACACCTTCCATCTGCCAGAACTATGTCCCTGGACCAGGATCAACACCCTCGAAACCAGGACCAACATGGGAACAGCACGTTACAGCAAAAGATTTATGCTTACCCTTGGAAGTGAAAGCGACTGGATACTAGACCTGGATGATGTTCGGGAAACAGCAAGGGTAAAGATCAATGGCGTTGAAGTTGGTACATTGTGGTCGGTGCCATATAGAATTTCCGTAGGAAATTACCTTAAAACAGGAACCAATACCATGGAAATAGAAGTAACAGGATTGCCGGCCAACCGCATTGCCGAAATGGACCGGCAGGGTATACCCTGGCGCAGATTCAAAGACATTAACATAGTGGACATTCATTATAAAAAAACAGGGTACCAGCATTGGGGCATCATGCCTGCCGGTTTAAACGGAACGGTAAAACTGATCCCTGTACAATATTAACCATAAGTCAACATGAAAAACAAAAAAAACATAATAGTATTGGTGATATACCTTCTGTTTTCAATCCATTTACAGGGACGAGATGCTGGCGAAGGACTGCCCGATTTCCCCTGGATAAAGGAAGTAGGAGCACATTCTTTTCCTTCTGGTAAACAGATTTTCAATGTTGCCGATTTTGGAGCAGTAGGCGATGGTGTTTTTATGAATACCGAAGCTATCCAGAAAGCCATTGATGCAGCCGAAAGTAATGGTGGTGGCATTGTAACCTTTAACCCAGGGATATTTCTTACCGGCTCGGTATTTATTGGTAATAATGTTAATTTCCAGGTTCCCAAGGGGACTATGATTACAGGGAGTCAAAATATTGAAGACTATAAAAGGATAGATACCCGTGTTGCCGGTGTGGAAATGAAATGGCCTGCTGCCCTGATCAACATTATCGATAAGAAAAATGCAGCCATTACCGGAGATGGTGTGATAAACGGAAGAGGGAAAATTTTCTGGGATAAATACTGGAATATGCGGAAGGATTATGATCCTAAAGGATTGAGGTGGATTGTGGATTACGATTGCGAAAGACCCCGCGGAATACTTGTATCGGGATGCGAGCAAATTACCATAGACGGCATAGTTCTTTATCAGGCAGGGTTTTGGAGCATTCATATTTTTATACTCGAAATACATTACAGTTAACGGAGTAATCATCAGCAACAACATCGAAGGCCGCGGTCCCAGCACCGATGGTATTGACATTGATTCCTCCTCTTTTGTCCTTGTAAAAAACAGTAACATTAACTGTAACGACGATAATTTCTGCCTCAAAGCAGGTCGCGACTGGGATGGATTAAGAGTTAACCGGCCATGCGAATACATTCTGATACGCGATTGCATTGCAGGTCATGGCGACGGCCTTATTACCTGCGGAAGCGAAACATCGGGGGCATTCGGCATATAGTGGCATACAATATGAAGGGAAGCGGAACCACCTATGGGTTAAGATTTAAAAGTACCACCAAACGCGGAGGCATCATCGAAGATATCCACCTCGTTAATATAGAAATGATTAATGTGGAAAAACCTGTTATATTCGACCTTAACTGGTACCCTGCCTACAGCAACTCGGCTCTACCGGCAGGATACGACAGCAACACCATTCCCGAACACTGGAAGAAAATGCTTGCCCTTGTAGATACTAAGCAAGGAACCCCCAAATTCAGAAACATAAATTTTGTAAATGTAAAAGCTACCGGAGCCTTAACCTGCTTAAGTGCTGAAGGTATCGAAACAAGCACACTCGATAATTTTTCTTTCCGAAATGTTAGTCTGCAGGGTAAAAAAGCCGGGAAAGTAATCTTCGCGAAAGACTGGAAGTACGATGGTTTCGAAATAACTGCCCCGGATAAACTTACAATTTCCAATAACCAATAATTTATTCCCTGAAAAATGGTGTGTGATTAAGGATTGAAAAGTGCTTATGACATTCGGTCTCGCTTGCTTATATCAGGAAAATTTTTCTTCAGGCGGAATGAGTGATACCTTGCCATTATTTCCGTATTTTGAAGGAGAACAACCAAATTGCGCTTTGAAACATTTGCTGAAGTAGAACGGGTCTTCAATCCCTACTTTCCAGGATACTTCCGAAATGGTATGCTTGCCTTCGAGCAGGAGCCCGGCTGCTTTTTTCATGCGTTTTATCTTAATGAGTTCGTTGGGCGAATAACCTGTCAGTCCTTTAACTTTTCTGTAGAAAATAGTACGTTTCTGACCGGCAAGCTCAGTAAACTCCTCTACCGAAAAATTTGCGTCGGACAAGTGCTCATCCAGAATTTTGTTGACAAGCAGATAAAACTCCTTATCCCGGTTGGTGTTGCTCAGTAAGTGTTCTTTATCATGAATTTCTACCGAGAAATGCTTCCGGAGTCGTTCGCGCTGTTCAATTATATTATGTACCCGCGAAATCAGATACTTCAGGCTAAAAGGCTTCATTATATATGCATCGGCGCCACATTCATTTCCTGCCAGCTCGGCAGATTCGGAAGACAGCGCCGTGAGCAGGATAACAGGTATATGACTGGTTTGAAAATCATTTTTAAGTCGTGATGTTACAGTAAGACCATCCAAGCCAGGCATTTTCACATCACAGATAATAAGATCGGGGTTACTGTTTACCGCCATTTCCAGACCACTGAGGCCATCATCGGCTGTTTCGGTTTTAAAATATATCCCAAGTTCCTCCGAAAGGAAAACACGCACATCGGATTATCATCAATAATCAGTATTTTCCAGTGTTGCGGAAGAAGTGGCTTCTCCAAAATCCCATCTTCATAAATCGGTTCCACAGGCTTTTCTCCTATGATGTCGGGTACAGATTTTAATTCATTTACAACATATCGTTTATCGTTATATACCGCCGCATCCAAGGGAAGTTCCACCGTAAACACGGAACCACCGCCGGGATTTCTGAAAAACGTACTTTGCCTTTATGTGCTTCGGTGAATTCTTTCACAAGAGACAACCCAATACCAGTGCCTTCGGAAGAGAAATGAATCTGCATAAACCGGCTAAACAGCAGATCCTGTTTTTCCACGGGAATGCCTATTCCGGTATCCCTTACCATGATAAGGAAATTCCAATCGCCTGGTCTTTCCAGAATCAGTTCCACCCTGCTATAAGCCGGTGTAAATTTAAAAGCATTTGAGAGCAGATTGTAAACAATCATTTCAACCTTGTTCCGGTCGAAGTATAACTCTTCGTCGTCAGATAAAGCCGTAAATGAATATTCGATCTTTTTCTGTTTTGCCAGCTCCTGAAAGGCATTGAAAATATCCCTGAAATAACTGTTTACCATGGTAAGTTCCAGGTTAAGGGTGAGGACATTCTGCTGAATTTTCCGGAATTCAAGAAGCTGGTCAATTAGCTGCGACATTTGCTTTGTGTTCCGGTTCAGCATATCAATTTTTTTCTTACTGCTTTCGGAAATGTCTTTTTGTCCGGAAAGACTCTCGGCCGCAGCGCGGATCAAGGTAAGCGGAGTTCGGAATTCGTGCGATATATTGGTAAAGAATCTCAGTTTATAATCGGTTAATTGCTTTTCCATACGCACAAGATGGTTCAACCGTGCAATTTTTAATATGATAAAAAAGCTGTTGAAAGTATCCC
>JAAUTT010000311.1 GCA_012031335.1 Bacteroidales bacterium
CGACCGGGAAATGGATCTCTACCTTGCCGGCTTCGACGTACTGGGCACCATGGCTCATATCATCATTGCTCGAAAGCATTGGTTTGATTGAAAAAGGGGAATTGCCCCTGCTTCTTGCCGAGTTGAAAAATATCCACCTGCAAATACACCAGGGAAACTTTACTATAGAAGAGGATGCAGAAGATGTTCACTCTCAGGTGGAAGTGATGCTAACCCGTAAGCTCGGCGATATTGGGAAAAAAGTACATAGCGGCCGCTCCCGAAATGATCAGGTACTTGTAGACTGCAAACTATTTATCCGCCATGAACTCCGGGAGATAGCCGGGAATGTCAAAACCCTTTTCGAAAAACTTCAGGAACAAAGTGAAAAATACAAGGATGTTTTACTACCCGGATACACCCATTTGCAGGTAGCCATGCCCTCTTCTTTCGGACTGTGGTTTGGTGCCTATGCCGAAAGCCTGAAAGATGATCTCCATCTGTTGCTTTCGGCCTGGAAAATTGCCAATCAAAATCCATTGGGCTCGGCAGCGGGTTATGGATCTTCGTTTCCTTTGAACCGGCAGATGACTGCCGACCTTCTTGGCTTCGATAACCTGAGCTATAATGTAGTATATGCACAAATGGGGCGTGGTAAAACCGAAAAAACAGCTGCCTTTGCCATGAGTTCCGTGGCAGCCACATTATCGCGTATGGCTTACGACCTGTGTCTTTACATGAGCCAGAATTTTGCCTTCGTTAGTCTGCCCGATGAATTAACTACCGGATCGAGCATTATGCCACACAAGAAAAATCCCGATGTTTTTGAACTTGTAAGGGCAAAATGCAATAAAATACAATCCCTCACTTACGAAATAACTTTATTGCTTAATAACCTGCCTTCGGGTTATTTCCGCGATATGCAGATACTCAAGGAAAGTCTCTTTCCAGCTTTCGGCCAGCTGAACGATTGCCTGGAGATTATGACATTTATGGCCGACAAACTAAAAATAAACACTCAAATTTTAAGCGATCCCAAATACAAATATCTTTTCAGTGTGGAGGAAGTAAACCGGTTGGTACTCGAGGGTGTTCCATTCCGCGATGCTTATAAAAAAACAGGAATAGCTATAAATGAAGGCAATTTCAATCCCGATACCAGGGTAGTTCATACACACGAAGGAAGTATAGGCAACCTTTGCAATAAGGAAATTAAAGCGCTATTCGATACCACCCTTTCGGATTTCAGCTTCCCGAAGGTAGATAAGGCGATAAGCCAATTACTTGCCAGGATTTAAGCTTCATTCTGGTTTTTTGGGTGCATTTACTTCAACTATTTCCGAAAAAACCTTCATCTGCGAAAAAAGCTCGAACATGCCGCCCGTGTGAATAAAGAGTAAATTTTTAAACCGGTATATTTCCCTTTTTTGATATCAGAAACTAGTCCGTACATAGCTTTGCCAGTATAAACATTATCAAGAATAATTCCTTCCATTTGGGCAAGCGATCGGATAAAATTTAATTCATCGGTAGTACTTAACCCATAACCTCTTCCGATATAATCATCCACAAGCTGTACATCATTGTTAGCTGGCATTATACCAACATTTCCATAGGCAGAAAATTCAGTGAAAATATCGTTGATTGCATTTTGAAAATACGGTATACTCCCCCCTACCAGATAGCCCGTAAGTAAAGCCTGGTGACGAATGGCGAGTTTCCCCAGCAGGAGTCCCCCATAGGTGCCCCCGGATCCCACAGCTATTACAATGGCATCGAAACTGATTCCCATCTGTTTTTCCTGCTCCGCTATTTCGATAAAAGCATCGTAATAGCCAAACGACCCAATACCATTGGAAGCGCCTTCGGGAATGATATAAGCCTTATTTCCCTGTTGCTCTTTTTCGGATTTTATTTCCTGCATTATATTGTTACGATTTTCAGCATAATCTTCGGGACTGATAAACCGAATTTCGGCGCCCAATAATTTATCGAGAAACAAATTACCTTCGGCCGGACTGTCGCTTGTACCCCGGAGCAATAAACAGCATTTCAAACCAAGTCGGGAAGCAACAGCAGCTGTTGCCCTGCAATGATTCGATTGATTTCCACCGCAGGTAATCAGGTAATTACAACCACTATTTATAGCTTCATTTACTGAATATTCGAGTTTTCGTACTTTATTGCCCGACCATTCCATGCCGGTTTGATCGTCCCTTTTGATGTAAATGGCAGGTCCTCCTAACGAAGCAGATAATCGGTCGAGTTTTTCAATTCGGGTAGGTAAGTTCGACAGGTAAAGCTTTTCGGGTTTGTTTATTTTCATGGTCCTGATATTAAAAACTTTGGCTTAAAATAACATAAAATAGCCATAAATATTAATTATTTCATGAAGTAATGTTAAATATTCATGAAGAATTGCTTTCTTTCGTAAAAACACGAAAACTACTAACTAATATGCATAATGGTAAAAAGGCAATTCTGATAATGTTGCTGTGCCAGGTAGTACTCAGTGGAACGGCTCAGACAGTTAATCACTGGGAAACAATAATCAAAGCTGAAGAAAGCTGGAAGTATATTGTACCATCATCGGAGCCTGATACAAACTGGCGTTACACCGGTTTTGATGACGCCAGCTGGAGCACTGGTCCCGGAGGCTTCGGTTATGGAGATAATGACGACAGAACAACAGTGGCTGTAGCTACCAAATCGGTATTTTTCAGAAAGACATTTGAAATTACTGATACCTCTGTTATCACCAGTTTGATACTAAATGCTGATTATGATGATGCCTTTGTTGCCTGGATCAATGGGAAGGAGGTAGCCAGAGGTGGTGGCCTTACCGACAGGATCCCCGCTTACGATAAACTGGCTTCGTATACACACGAGGCTGTAATCTACAATGGCGGAAATCCCGAATCGTACCTGATCCAAAAGGATAAACTAAAAAAAAATATTGAAACAAGGCTCCAATGTTCTTTGTGTGCAAGTTCACAATGATGCTGCAACCTCCTCCGATTTAACAGGAATCATATATCTATCAGCCGGGATTGTAAATGAATCACTGTATTTTCAGCCAACACCTTCGTGGTTCCAGCCCCCTGTGGAAACGGGATCGTCCAACCTGCCAATCGTTCATATTAACACCAACGGCAGGGCTATTGATGATGAACCTAAAATACCGGGTATTCTTTCTGTCATGTATAAAGGAGTAGGAGCAGAGAACAATCTGACAGACACACCAATTCTGGAATGCCGGATCGGAATTGAAACCCGCGGCTCATCATCGCAGATGTTTCCAAAAAAATCTTTTGGTTTTGAAACCAGAACGGCCCTGGATTCCAATCTTAATGTATCCATATTAGGATTACCTGTCGAAAACGACTGGATATTATACGCTCCATACGACGATAAAACCTTTTTAAGAGATATCCTTGCTTACAGACTGGGAAACCTGATGGGGCATTACACACCACGATTCGTAATGTGCGAACTGTATCTGAATAACCAGTATTGGGCGTTTATGTGCTGATGGAGAAAATAAAGCAGGGAGTTAACCGTGTTAATATTGCCAATCTGAAGCCGGAGGATATTTCGGGTAAGTCGCTGACCGGAGGATACATATTTAAAATAGATAAAACAACGGGAGTAAATAATGAAGGCTGGATATCGCAGTACAAGACTAAAAGCGGAGGGGAGATTACGCTGCTGTACCATGATCCAAAACCCGATGAAATGCAAATCCACAAAAAGCCTATATCAAATTTTTTGTGAATGAGTTCGAAAAAGCCCTGGCCTCCTCCAACTTTAAGGATGAGCTAATGGGTTATCGCAAGTTTATTGATGTCGCATCATTTACCGATTATTTCCTGATAAATGAACTCTCAAAGAATGTTGATGGATACAGGATCAGTTCCTTCTTTCATAAGGACAGGGAAGACCGCGGGAATAAAATTGTTGCCGGTCCGTTGTGGGATTACAATTTGGGATTTGGAAATGCCGATTATTACGATGGCGCTTCTGTTACAGGCTGGTTCTACAACAGCAGCTATTTGAGCGGTGACTACTGGCAGGTGCCGTTCTGGTGGGAACGGTTTCTTCAGGATCCATTCTACCGCCAGGTGATGGCAGAACGATACAACAGCTTCAGGCAAAACATTCTTAAAACAGAAACCATTCACACATATATCGATTCGTTTGTGAATGTACTGCAACAGGCCCAGGTCCGGAATTATCAGAAATGGCCAATCCTGGGCACCTATACCTGGCCAAATCCCTTTATAGGAGCAACCTACCAGCAGGAAATTGATTACATGAAAACATGGATCAGCGACCGGTTAAACTGGATGGATGTAAATATCCCTTATCTTCTAATTCTGGATAATCCTGAATTAAACAGACAGATCACCGATGAGCTGGCCGTTATCTATCCCAATCCGTTTCATGCATACCTGAACATCGAAATATTTGCCGATAATCAGGCCCGGGAAGCATCTGTTACCATTCACGACATGACAGGGAGGCAGCTTTTCAAAGACCAGGTAAACCTTAATTTCCGCGAAAAGACCTACTACTCGCTGAGTGAAAGATGGGAAGGAGTGGCGCAGCTATCTACTGGTGTTTATCTGATTGGCATTAAGCTGGACAGCGGGAAGGAATTTCAGGCAAAAATCATCAAGAAATAACTCCGGTTTAACTTTAAATTCCATGGGATTACTTATTTTGTATCTGTACCTGTATTTCGTATAGTTAAACAAAGATAAAACAGATGAATTTTTGTAATTAAAAGCTGCTATGACTCAACATTTACCTGAGAAGAATTCCAAAAAAGTAATCAATGCCTGGTGTTCGTACGACATAGCCAACTCGGCTTATAGTTTAAGTATAAGTACGGTTTTATATCCAATATATTATCAGGAAGTAACCAATCAGGCCTGGGGTTCATCGGTTGTGGAATTTATGGGAAGGCGAATTGAAAATACAGCCTTATACGATTATGCAATTGCATGTGGTTATTTGTTAATTATATTTTTAACCCCTCTCCTATCCGGTATTGCTGATGCCGCCGGATTGCGAAAACGATTCATGCAGTTTTTCACTTTTGTGGGAGCATTCTCGTGTATGAGCCTGTACTTCTTTAACGGACATAATCTCTTTGTGGGAATTGTATTTCCGGCAATAGCGGTAGTAGGCTTTGCCGGATCACTGGTATATTATAATTCCTTTTTGCCGATGATTGCAACTCCCGATCATCACGACCGTATCAGTGCCCGAGGTTTTTCATGGGGATATGGAGGCAGCATGTTGCTACTGATTATCAACCTGTTTTGTATTGAAAAATATGAAATGTTTGGTTTTCGGGTAAACTCGATGCTGTTAGATTTGCCTTCCTTGAAGTAGGGATATGGTGGCTGGTAATATCCCAATATGCATTTAAGCACCTCAAAGAGACCAGGAGTTCTGTAAATTTTAATAGTAACCTTTTCGGCAAGGGCTTTAAAGAGATTCTCAGTGTTTTTAAAGCTGTAAGAAAGCAAAATCAGATGCGGCTTTTTTTACTTGCTTTCTTTCTTTTCAGCGTAGGAGTTCAAACCATTATTCTGGTCGCTACCCTGTTTGGCAGTAAAGAGTTGGGTATAACCGGTTCAAAGCTTATTATCACCATTTTACTTATTCAGATACTTGCTATAGTGGGAGCAACGGTTTTCGGCAGGGTATCGGCACATCTGGGAAATAAAATTTCTCTTATGATTATGTTGGTTATCTGGACAGTGGTTTGCACTGTAGCTTACTTTATAAAAACCGATGTGCACTTTTTCGTTTTGGCATCTGCAGTAGGTTTGGTGATGGGGGGCATACAATCGCAGGCACGTTCCACCTATTCCAAAATGATACCCGAAAGCACAAACGATACTTCATCTTATTTCAGTTTTTATGATATTACTGAAAAGGCAGCTATCGTATTGGGAATGTTGAGTTTCGGTTTTATCGAACACTTTACCGGCAATATGCGCACCAGCGCCTTGG
>JAAUTT010000312.1 GCA_012031335.1 Bacteroidales bacterium
GTTTTATACGTAGATTGTTTTTAGTATTATATGTTTTTATTTACTTTTTAATATATATTGTTGTTTGTTACTGTTTGTTAATGTATATATGTTATATTTGCATGTATGTTTTAATTCCGGATTTTAATAAGGTATTAATTTCTAACTAAAAAATTCATCCAATGAAAACTAACCTTTCTATTTTCAAAGTTTTTCAACAGAGCGAAGAGTATTTTGAAATCCTTAACAATGAAGAATTTTCAAAAAAAATACGTGCTCAAGCAGTTACTTGTAATTTTTCTTTTTACTCTGGTATATGGGGTTGTAATGGGGAGTTTTAACGGGGCGCTTCAAAGTATGGTAACGGGATTAAAAATACCTGTATTGATATTACTTTCGTTATTGGTATGTTTCCCGGCCTTATTTGTTATCCAATATATGATCGGATCGACGATGACCATATTCCAGATGGCAAATACCATTCTTTCGGGTTTTGTTGTATTTTCGACCATTGCACTGTCTTTTGCCCCAATAGTGGTTTTCTTTATGATTACAAGCGATAACTATTCATTTCTTAAATTGCTTCATGTTGCAATTTTTGTGTTTTCGGGTATTTTTGCGGTACGAACTATCATAAACGGGTTATTATATTCGTGCGAAAAGAAAAATATATATCCTAAACTGGGAATGAATGTGTTTAAAATATGGATTGTTATTTTTGCTTTTGTGAGTTCTCAGCTTGCCTGGAACTTACGACCGTTTGTGGGAAGCCGTGATCTTCCATTTGAATTATTCCGCGAAAGAGAAGGAAACTTTTATGTTGCAGTTGGTCAATCGGTAGGAGGTTTGTTTCAACCTAAAAAACAAAGTACGATTGATGAACAGCAGTAGAGACTTCAGTCGCAAAACGACAGTAATTTAAACAATACGCATGAGTGATGCCGATAAAATAATGACCCTAGAAGAAGTTGCCGATTATTTGAGGGTTAAACCCCAAACAATTTATACCTGGGCCCAGGAGAAAAAAATACCTGCAGCTAAGTTGGGAAAGGAGTGGCGTTTTCGAAAATCGATGATTGACCAGTGGTTTAACGACCGCATTGATGAAAGTTTAAAAACATGTAAGCCATTTTTTTAGATAAAGGATGTTGTGGCAGTAAAGGATTTCTAAAGTTTATTGCTGAAATCATCCTGTTTGCTATCTGTGGCAAATATTTTGAATGCACAGTTAATACAGGCTTTTAAGTCATCTGTTTTGGTAAATGGTAAATTTTTATCGAATATTTTGATAAAAAGCTCCTGTAGCTGTTGAAAGATCAGCTCCCGAAATTCTCCGATATCGGATATTACTTCGCCTTTTGTGAAACGTAAATTATAGTTATAATTCCTGTCGAACATCTTCTTTACACTGTAAAGCCCTGCCTGAATCGCTCCTTCGGGCAAGGCTTCCATTAAAACATAGGCATATATAAGACACTGTAAAGCTGCATCTTTCACCTTTCTTTTTTCGCCCTGAAATAAGCCTTCTATGTCTGCAAAATTAGGAATTGCCTCCCCTGTTTTGTAATCGATAATCCGGTAAATGCCATCCTTTAAATCTATTCTGTCCACATACCCGCCAATTTTTACAGGAAAATCAAGCGTTGGAATTGTTATTTCTCTTTCTATTTTTTCCTCGAGGGCTACTATCTGAAAGGGTGCATATGCCTGGTCCACATCCAGGATTTTGATGATATATTTTCTTATAATTTCTTTGATGATTAAATTCTTACCTGATAATTTCCAGGTGTGTTTTCCTCTTGATGGGTATAATTTTTCAAAAGCATTGTGAATTGCTTTGTCAATAAGGTCCTTTTCCTGCAATTGTTTCAGGCTTTGAGCCTGGATTATTTCGCCTTTAAAAGGGCTGTATAACTCTTGCATTGCATGGTGGAGTATCTTTCCAAATTGCGCGGCATCCATATCTTCCGTCACTTCCTCTTTTTCTTTTAAACCTTCAAGAAAACGGAGGTTAAATTTGAGCGAACAGCTTAACCATGTATTCAGACTGGTGGGAGTGAAGGTGTGTTCCCGGGCAAAAGATTCAAGTAGTTCTGCCGTCCGGCCTTCTTTCTGCACCGATATAGCTACTTCGGACGGGATGGATATTTGAAAAGTAAGCGCCTGCTCATTTACACTGAAATGTTCGTCATATTTAATCTGATACAGGTACCGGCTCATTTCGCCCGATTTAAGCGACCCGGTTTGTGCATTATAGATGAGGGTTACTTTTTGAGCTCTCTGAATAAATCGATAGAAGTAATAGGCATATATGGAATCGTGATATTCGATGGTCGGCATTCCAAGCGCCTTACGCAAATTATAAGGGATAAAGGAATTTCCCTGTTCTTTTGCAGGCAATATCCCCTCGTTTACCGAAAGCATAATTACATGGTCGAAATCGAGCAATCGGGTTTCGAGCACACCAAGTACCTGAAAGTCAGTGAGCGGTTCGCCTATAAAAGAAACCTTTATCCGTTGGGCCAGTTGTTTCAGAAAACGTAAACGGGCCACTCCGCTTAATTCGATATTTTCGTTCCGGATCAGATTTATGAGCTTATTGGATTGACTGTATAAGGAAAGCAGGTACTGTATATCCAATGGATCGCTTTGTCCGTCAGCATCCATTAAATTAGCCAGTTTTAGGAAGAAATCGGAAGTTGTTTGGAGTATATCGGTTTCAGAAGCAATTAATATATCAAGTATCATGGGTGTGGATTCCAGTTCAGAAGCCTGAACATAAATCCGGTTTTCTTTTAAAATTGTCGCTATAATATCGGCACTTTCGCTGGCATAAACCTGCTGAAGGTAAGGATGCTGCAATATGGCAAGTATCTCGCGGTGATAATAAAGTTTTCCTAGATCCTGATCTTTTCGTACCGAGCGAAAAAGGCGGATGAATAATTCAAGTAGCGTAAAAGCAGGGCTGTTCGAAAAAGGATATCCCATGGTTACATTAACCCGCTGTATGTTTTCGGGAAGAGACGACAATACAGGAACCAGGAGGCTTTCGTCTGATAAAACCACACAGGTATTTGTGTGCATTTCTTTTTCCAGGAGCTGAGGAAGAATTTTTGCCTGGGCCACATCGTTATTGGCTGCAATAATACTGACTTCTTTCTTTTGCCGGGTAAAGAATTCCGTTTCAGTTTCCAGTGCGGGAGAGGGGTAACGTCGAATATTTTCCCTTAAGAAAAGGCCAGCTTCGTGCCATGCATTTTTAATATAATAATCGTCGTAGTCCCAAAAGAATAATGCCTTACCCGATTTACGGAAAAAATCGAACAGTTTTTTTTCGCACTCATTGAGAGCATTGAACCCAACAAAACAATAAGCATCGTAAGGCAATCCGATATCGGTGCCGCGGACAACTTTTGAGGCTACCTCCAGGTATACCATTCCTTCGTAAGCAAGCTGCCTGTCCTTGAGCCGCGATTTATACAATGTATATACTTTTCCGAGTTCCTGCCAAAAGTTCAGAAACCCTGTTTTTAAGGGAGAACTTTTTTCCAGTTGGGCATTGCCCCAGAATGAGCGAATAATCTCTTTCTGTTCATCTGTAAGAAAATCAAAACGTTCATCTATCTCCTTCAGATCCGATAAATTTTCAAACAGCCGGGAGGCATCTACCTGGTATTTGTCAATATCATCAAAATCGGAGAGGATTGTAAGCCCCCAGGTGTAAAATTGTTCAAAAGGTTCGGCATTGGCGTGTATTTCAGCATATACCTTATATAATTCATATTGCAGAATAAGAGGATCACCGGATGTAAGTCCGCTTATTTCGGTCATCAGTTCCGATATTGTACTATAATGGGGCGCCCAGATGGGGCCTTCCATTTGTTCGGCCAGGTATTTATTGAAATAGAGTGATGCCCGCCGGTTGGGAAATATGATACATACTTTTCCAAACCTCCGGGGAAGGAGGCATGAAGGTAATCGGCAACACTTTTTAGAAATGGAATCATTAAATTTTCTTTTACATATCGGGGTGAAAAAACAGAAAGGCATAAAGATAAGCAATAGTTTCGTCGATTACGGAGCGGACACCATTGCTGGTTTTCCACCATTTTTCGGGATCATAATCGTCGGGCACCGAAGCAATGATACCTACTTTGTAATCATCTTTAAAAGCCTTTTTATATAATAACCAACTTCTTTGCGCATGCGTACTTTCGGTAAATAAGTTCACCGATACATTTCCGTGTGTATGCTGTTTTAACCAGTACTTAACGGTAAGGGCCGACTGAAATGTTCTGTCTTTTTTTACCGGTTCAAAATATAAGGGAATTATTTTATTGGGTGGTATGCCTTTATATATCAAAACAACAGAAGCGGCTTCGTCCATGCCTCTTATACCCGGAAAAAAGATGGAGCGTTCCATTTTAGTGCCAGGTACCAAAATCCTTTCGTATTTTCCTTCTTTAAAAAGTTCTACAGCTTGTGTAAGGCTCGAATCGCTTACCCATGCGTCAACAACAAGAAAACTGGCATCGCTTTCGGGTTTGTTTGGAGCCAGAAAAGAATATAGGTTTAGAAATGAAACAGCGAGGATAACCGTTAGAACTATAAATACAATTAAAAAAGTCTTTTTCATTTCTGTTCTTCAAACTTATTTTTAATAAACATGGTACGGATATTTAAATTTTCCTGAATAACCTTCCCAGCCAGGTATCTCTTCGGCAAGTCTTTTTTCCAGTCGCTGCAGCAATTCATTGGTTCTGATGAGCCCCCAGCCAGGCCCTGCCAGATATCGTGGGGGAACTTCCGAGGTAAACCTTTCAACTACAAAAGCCGGATTCAGCCGCTCCAGGAAGTCAATAAAAAAGTCGATATATTCCTCCAGACCAAAAAACCAGAAAGCATCGGGTTGCTCCAGGTATTGTTTTCCATAGTGGTACCTTTCACAATCTGCAGCTGGTGAAATTTAAGGCTGTCGAGGGGCAACCGGTTCAGTATTTCGGCTTCGGCAAGCATCTGTTCTTTGGTTTCCCAAGGGAAACCAAAAATAATATGGGTTCCGGTTTTTATTCCCCGTTTATGCGTTTCTTCAATGGCCTTTTATACTTTCTTCGAAGGTGTGGCCACGGTTTATTTTTACCAGACTTTCGTTATAACACGATTCAATTCCATATTCGATCTGTATATAATATTTCTCTGCAAGAGCAGCCAGATAATCAAGTTTTTCATTGTCCACGCAATCGGGACGGGTACCTATGACCAATCCAATTACATCCGGGTGATCCAGCGCTTCGCTATAAAGTTCCTTCAAATGACCGATACTGGCATAGGTATTGGAATATGCCTGAAAATATGCCAGATATTTACTGGCATTCCGATACCTGACCTGGTGAAACTCCTTTCCCTCCTCAATTTGCCTGGTAATACTTTTGTAAGGCTGACAGTACGAAGGATTAAAGCCATCGTTATTGCAGTAAGTACATCCTCCGGTACCCTTGCTGCCATCGCGGTTAGGACATGTAAATCCGGCATCGATGGTTACTTTCTGAATTCTTTCTCCAAAATGTTTTCTGAAATAATCGGTATATGTGTTTAACCGTCGCGTGTGCCCCCAGGGATAAATATGCTGTGAAGTTTCTTTCATGCTAAAAAAGTTTGCCCTGCACCGGTTTATCAGTAACAGTAATTATTTTATTCTGGAAAACATACCAAAGGTAGGCCTCCACATTTTTGTAACCCATTTGCCGTAGTTTGTTTTTATAATTTAAAACTTGCCTGTTATGGGCTTCTTCTTCCTTTTCTCCGAATTTATAATCGACTACTATCACATTGTTCTTGCCAATCATTATGCGGTCGGGCCGTTTCATTAAACCCGTTTTTAAAAGTATTTCGGCCTCGGCTTTTACTTCCCAGTCATTCGTAAACCAGTTATTTACTTCAGGATTAACAAGTAATTTATGAACTTCGGCCGAGGTTTGCATTTTTCATTGCTTCGGGTATCAATCCTTTTTTT
>JAAUTT010000313.1 GCA_012031335.1 Bacteroidales bacterium
AAGGATATCAAAAAATTGAAAATTGTCATGGCAGATAAATCCCAAAGCATTAAAGGTCTTGATTTAAGCCAGATGAAACAGGATATCCGTTCAGAAGACTTTAATGATATGGTACAGATGCGACAGGGAAAGAATTCGTTTACCGTATTCGTGAAAGAAAAACACGAAAAGCCTGTTGGTTTCGCAGGAATAATAAACTCTGAAGATGGTTTGATACTGGTAGATCTCGAAGGATATATTCAGCCAGAAGTTATCCAGCAATTGATAGAGGGAAAAATAAATCTTGGAGCACTTACAAAAATTTATGATCTCACCAAACCTGAAAACAACAAGGAAAAACAGCCAAAGAAATAGAACCAATGGAAAAAATACTTGAAATTAACGGGTTGCATAAATACTTCGGCAAAATTAAGGCTGTTGATGGTTTATCGCTCAATATAATACCAGGTGCAGTTTTTGGTTTACTCGGACCAAACGGAAGCGGAAAAACTACCACTCTGGGCGTAGTACTGGATGTTGTTGCTAAAACAAAAGGCGATTACAAATGGTATGGGCAGCCCCCTTCGAAAGAAATACGAAAAAAGATCGGTGCCATACTCGAGGCTCCTTCATTTTATCCTTACTTATCGGGAGAGGATAATTTGAAAATCGTTGCAAGAATTAAAGAAGTTCCCTTTTCGAAAATAAAAGAAGTGCTCGAAAAAGTGGGGCTTTACGAACGGCGATCTGATAAATTCCAGACCTATTCTCTTGGGATGAAACAAAGGCTGGCCATAGGGTCGGCTTTGCTCTCCGACCCTCAGGTACTTGTTCTCGACGAACCAACGAACGGCCTCGACCCTACAGGTATTGCTGATGTGAGAGAGATTATACTGAAGGTATCGGCCGAGGGAAAAACTATAATTCTTGCCAGTCATCTGCTTGATGAGGTGCAAAAAGTATGTTCCCACTTTGCCGTTCTAAACAAAGGAAAGCTAGTGTACTCAGGAAGTGTAAAGGACTCAATGGGCGACACCGAAAAAGTGGAAGTGGCATCTCCGGATATGGAACAACTAAAGGAAACTTTAAAAAGTTGCCAGTTTGTTTTAGAAACAGAAATAGTACCAACAGGATTACTTGTAACGCTGGCTGAAAACAAAAACAGCTTCGACCTGAATAAATTCCTGATTCAGCAGGGAATAGTTGTTTCGCAACTTTCAACAGTCAAGAAGAATCTCGAAAAACAATTTTTAGAAATTTTATCCCAACAACAATGATTCGTCTTTTAAACATCGAATGGCTCAAACTCCGCCGCTACAAAGCTTTTAATATATTAATGATTCTGTATTATGTGGTGCTTATAGCCGTTTGTTCCAGCGGAATGGCTATTCTGGAATTTCTCAAGAGCAAAGGAGTAGTATATAAAGGCATTTCGCCAACGATAATCCCCATTTACGACTTTCCGGATATATGGCAGAACATGACCTATATTGCCACTGTTCTGAATATTTTCCTGCCTTTATGATTATTATATCAATAACCAACGAATAGCATTTAAAACCCTTCGCCAAAATATCATCGATGGTTTTGACAGAATGGATTTCTTCTTGTCCAAGTTTACCTTTATTTTCGCTATCAGCATAGTTAATACTTTGGTTCTTCTTCTGAATGGACTAATCCTGGGTTTAATTTATTCGTATGATAAAAGTTTTTCAGCTATTATGGAAAACGCCGAATTTCTTTTGGGATTTTTGCTGAATAATCTTACCTATTTTATTTTTGCTTTTTTACTTGCACTGCTGATAAAAAGAACAGGAATAGTTATTGTGCTCCTGGGTATTTACACCCTCTTTGCCGAACCTATTGCAACACTCATTTTAGCTAATGTCCCTAATTTCCCGCAGTTTTGCCGGGACATTGTTCCCTTTTTCCCGATCAAAGCGCTTAACAATCTGATTCCTAATCCTTATGGCCGATATGTATTTATGGAAATTATTGATTATATCCCTTTAAAAAACATAGCCATAGTTGTAGGGCATTTAGGATTATACCTAACCCTTATCTGGTTTTTGCTTAAAAGAAGGGATTTGTGAAAGTTCGCAAACTATTATCATTTCAGCTTCCCTAAATAGAATTTTGGTTATCTAAAAATTCCGTTTTGGCTTTTATCTTAAATTATGTTGTTTGCAACGAAACCTGAAAGAGAATAATAAGTAAAAAATAGAAGGGCTGATAAAAATCGGCTTTTATTCTCTATTTTTACAATCTGATGGAAAAAAACTGGATAATCAAAGAACCTGGAAACCCGGAAGATGTAAATCATCTGGTTGAAGTTTTAGGCATCGACCGCGTATTAGCCATTCTTCTTTCTCAAAGAGGCATACGTTCGTTCGAAGAAGCAAAAGCTTTTTTCCGTCCCGACCTGGCAAACCTCCACGATCCCTTTCTGATGAAGGATATGGACAAGGCGGTGGAAAGGCTTTGCAAGGCTATCGATGGGAAAGAAAAGATAATGATATACGGCGATTATGATGTGGATGGAACCACCGCAGTAGCACTGGTTTTTCTTTTTTCTAAAAAAATATATATTCTGATATTACCTACTACATCCCTAACCGTTATGACGAAGGTTATGGAATCTCCGTTAAGGGTATAGATCACGCACATGATACCGGCATTTCGCTGGTAATTGCGCTCGATTGCGGGATAAAATCGGTTGAAAAAATACAATATGCCCGTAAATGCAAAATCGATTTCATCATTTGTGATCATCACTACCCTGGCGAACAAATTCCCGAAGCTGTTGCTGTACTTGACCCCAAAAGATTAGATTGCGATTACCCCTACAAACACCTTTCGGGTTGCGGTGTAGGGTATAAATTCATGCAGGCCCTGGCATTGAAGAGGGCAATTCCAATGTCCGATCTGGAACAGTTGCTCGACCTTGTTGCTGTTAGTATCGCATCGGACATAGTACCCCTTACCGGGGAAAACCGTATTTTGGCTTCGTTCGGATTGAAAAAACTGAATGAGAGCCCCACCATGGGGTTACGATCCGTTATAAAAACCTCGGGTATTGAAACAAAAGAAATTACGATTGACGATATTGTCTTTAAAATTGGACCGAGAATCAATGCTGCAGGACGCATCGAATCGGGCACCCAGGCTGTGGCGCTCCTTATTTCCAAAGACGAAGGTCTGGCCGGATCGATGAGCGATAAAATAAACGAATCAACAACACCAGGAAAAATATTGATACTACAATTACTTCCGAAGCGATGAAACTGTTAGCCAACGATCCGTTGGTAAAACAAAAACGTTCTACGGTTTTATTCAATCCCAAGTGGCACAAAGGAGTTATTGGCATTGTAGCATCACGGCTGATAGAATCGTATTACCGACCTACTGTTGTTCTTACCGAATCGAATGGTTTTGCTACCGGTTCGGCACGTTCCATTGATGGTTTCGATCTTTACCAGGCCGTGGATGCCTGCAGCGACCTGCTCGAAAACTTCGGCGGACATATGTTTGCTGCCGGCTTAACAATGAAACTCGAGAATGTAGAAAAGTTCAGAAAACGGTTCGAAGATGTGGTAACTTCACTACTCACTGAAGATCAGCTTATCCCTCATATAGAGATAGATGCTCAACTTGAATTGCGGGAAATAAACCCCAAATTCTTTCGTATTCTCAAGCAATTTCAGCCATTCGGACCCGAAAATATGGCACCCGTTTTCCTTACCAAAAATGTTGTTGACAATGGCTGCGGACGACAGGTGGGCTCCTGTGGCGGACATTTAAAACTTGAACTGATACAGGAAGCTGAACCCTTCCACTCCTACCCCGCTATTGGATTTCAACTTGGTCAACATTGGGAATATATAAAATCCGGTAATCCTTTCGACATATGCTATTCTATCGAGGAAAACGAATTTCGGGGCAATACCTGCCTGCAATTGCGTTTAAAAGATATTAAATAGAGATTGTTCAACCTCTTCCTGACCTCAATTAAAAAGCTCGCCATCTGTCATTATGACATAAATCATAAAATGGAACATGAATTGTCTTAGCCTTTCCAACAAAAGAAAGGCAAAATATGAAGTTCATTGCAGATTATACCGACCATCCCGATGTAGGGATAAATACGCACAACGATACAGAGTTAATAGATTCCTATTCGCGCACCGTTGTTGACGTAACAAAGAAAGTAAGTAACTCGGTTGTACAGGTAAGGGTGGTAAAGAAAAACAATAACCAAAACACCTCCCGTCGGCCTATGGAAGCCAATGGTTCAGGGTTCCTCATCTCCACCGATGGATTACTTGTTACAAATAATCATGTAGCTGGAGATTGCGAGAAAATCACCATAGGTTTACAGGATGGGCGACACTTTCAACCGGTAATCGTTGGTTTTGATCCATTTACCGACCTTGCTTTGCTAAAAATTGATGCAACAGGACTCAAGGCGTTAACATTTGGTAATTCGGACAATTTGCAGGTAGGGCAGATGGCCATTGCTGTTGGCAATCCCTTTGGATTTAACTACACAGTAACTGCAGGTGTTGTAAGCGCTCTCGGGCGAACGCTGCGATCGGAATCAGGAAGAATGATTGAGAATGTGATCCAGACAGACGCTGCTTTAAATCCCGGAAATTCAGGCGGACCGCTTGTAAATTCATCAGGAGAAGTTATTGGCGTTAATACAGCCATAATAGCAGGAGCACAAGGATTATGTTTTGCTGTTTCGTCCAATCTGGCTAGGTATGTAATTGGCAAACTGGTTCTGGAAGGGAAAGTAAAAAGAGCATTTCTGGGAATTGCCGGACAAACCATTCATTTATCGGAGAGAATTGTATCGTACAACAAACTTGACAATAGAAGTGGTGTTTATGTAGCTGAAAAAGACAGATATGAAGGTGTTTATAATACGGAACTTTATACCGGAGATATAATAGTCGGATTAAACGGCATTGGTATTAAAAGCGTTGATGACCTGCACCGGTTGCTGAATGAGGACATGATTGGAAAAGTTATCGATCTGGTGGTACTCAGGAATAATTTCAAAACCAACATTAAGGTTATTGCCGGTGAGTTAAAAGCTTAATGCAGTCAATCGCGAAAGCCTCCGGATTTCAGATGACGCAAATGTTTCTATACATACATTTCGTGCTGATTGTTTAAAACTTAATCAGCATCTGAAAACGGATATCACTTCGTGAATTATGATCAATTTGATAAAGGCCACTGCTTATTGTAGTTTCATGAGGATAAACTGATCGGGAATATTTTAACCAGAAGTCGAACGCTTTAACGGGCGAATATTTCATCATGACAAAATACCGCTGTCCTTCTCTGTAATAGGCATTCATGGAAAAAGCATACAAAACATCACTTTCATAAGCATAAATCCGCGAATTGTAACTTTCGGCATCAAATAGGGCATACCGGAGATATATTCTCAGGGGAAATCTCATAAAATTGTATTGCACATCCTGGTATAGCAAATAACTCAACTCTTTTGAGAATGTCGCTCTGCTGTATATTCCGGATTCGAGCCGTGTCGCCAGATTAAACCTGTTGGTTGGTCTGTAGCTTAAATGTAAGCGGAACCTTTGATTTTCGGTATTTATAAGTTCATTGTAAACCTCGCCTGAGTCGGGGTTATTTGTTTGCTTTTGCTTTAACCTGAATTGAATAATAGCATTAAATGAGTTTCTGGAATATTCTCCCTGAATCATATATTCCTTGCCGAACGAGGGAGCATCCACGCCATATTTTAACCAGGGGAAACGAAAAAAATCGGTATAAAAAGCCAAATGCCAGTTCTTAATCAGGGCTAACCTGAATCCACCATAAAAGCCTTCCTCATTTTGCACCCTGGTGTTTTCTCCAAAAGCACTGCCATAAAAAGTATGATATGCTCTGGAATAATAACGGTGAACCATACTAACCTGCATCCTTCCGCCCAGATTTGTGGTAACCCCATTTATAAAAGCGAAGCGACC
>JAAUTT010000314.1 GCA_012031335.1 Bacteroidales bacterium
TGAAGAATATATGGGTGATATCATCGGCGATTTTAATAAGCGCAGAGGTCAGGTGGAAGGTATGGAAATGAAAGCCGGTGCCCGTGTTGTTAAAGCTAAGGTGCCCCTCTCTGAACAATTCGGATATGTTACAGTATTACGTACCATTTCTTCAGGCCGTGCTACCTCTACAATGGAGTTTTCGCACTACGAAGTTGTACCGGATAGTATTTCGAAAGAAGTTATTGCAAAAGTAAAAGGAAAAGCAGAAGTACAATAAATTATATACAAATGAGCCAAAAGATTAGAATAAAGCTGAAATCGTTCGATCATAACCTGGTAGACAAATCAGCTGAAAAAATTGTCAAAACGGTTAAATCTACCGGAGCTGTAGTAAGCGGACCAATTCCGCTTCCAACCCACAAAAGGATTTTTACGGTCAACCGTGCGACTTTTGTTAACAAGAAATCGCGTGAACAATTTGAGCTCAGTTCTTTTAAACGTTTACTCGATATCTACAGCTCGACTCCGAAAACTATCGACGCACTCATGAAATTGGAACTTCCAAGCGGAGTAGAAGTAGAAATTAAAGTTTGATAAATAAGATAAATTAAATAGCTATGCCAGGACTAATTGGGAAAAAAGTCGGAATGACTTCAATTTTCACTGAAGAAGGAAAAAACGTTGCCTGCACGGTGATTGAAGCTGGCCCATGTGTTGTAACCCAGGTGAAAACCAAGGATACAGATGGTTACAATGCTGTACAAGTAGCATTCGACGATAAAAAGGAAAAGAATTGCAATAAAGCTTTACAGGGTCATTTTAAAAGGGCTAATACTTCCCCTAAAAGAAAAGTAGTAGAATTACACGGAGACGTAGAAAGCTACAAAACCGGTGATGTTCTTACCGTAGAATCATTCAAGGATCAGTTCTTTGTTGATGTGGTTGGAACATCTAAAGGTAAGGGTTTTCAAGGTGTTGTAAAACGCCATAACTTCAGCGGTGTTGGCGGCCAAACTCATGGTCAGCACGACAGGTTAAGAGCTCCGGGTTCAATGGTGCTTCTTCATTTCCATCACGTGTATTTCCAGGTCAGCGTATGGCTGGACGTCAAGGTGGAGTTAGGGTTAAAACCTTAAACCTTCAGGTAATGAAAGTAATTCCCGAAAGTAACCTGATGCTCCTTAAAGGTGCAGTGCCAGGATCAATCGGTTCATATTTAATAATTGAATTCTAATGGAAATAGCAGTATATAATAGAGAAGGGAAAGAAACCGGAAGAAAGGTTACCCTCGACGAATCAATATTTGGGATTGAACCAAACAATCATGCTATTTATCTTGATGTGAAATTATATCTGGCTAATCAGAGACAGGGTACACATAAATCAAAGGGAAGATCTGAGATTATGGCAAGTACCAGAAAACTGAAACGTCAGAAAGGAACTGGTGGAGCCCGTGCAGGTAGTATAAACTCACCTTTGTTTGTTGGCGGTGGTCGTGTTTTTGGACCGGAACCACGTGATTATTCATTCAAATTGAATAAAAAGGTTAAACAGCTTGCAAGGTTATCAGCGCTCGCGTTTAAAGCAAAGGAAAACAATATTTTTGTGCTGGAAGATTTCAGTTTTGAAGCTCCTAAAACAAAACAATTTGTACAATTGAATAAAAATTTGCAGATACACGATAAAAAGTCCTTGTATATATTGAGCGAACCAAATAATAATATATATTTGTCCTCTCGAAATTTACAGGGGTCTAAAGTTGTAAATATCTCAAGTTTAAACACATACGACATAGTTAAATGCTTCAGTTGTAGTGTTATCAGAGAGTACAATCAATGCCCTACAAAATAATTAACAATTATCGGCAAAAAGGAAATGGATATTTTACTTAGACCAATAGTAACTGAAAAGTTTACCAAATTAGGCGAAAAACTGAATCAATATGGTTTCGTTGTTGAACGCACCGCTAATAAGATTCAGATCAGAAAGGCCGTTCAAGATCTTTATGGAGTAAAGGTTGCCGAGGTAAATACAATGCGATACGCCGGAAAAGTTAAGTCACGCTTTACTAAGGCCGGTGTTATTACAGGGAAAAAGAATGCTTTTAAAAAAGCAGTGATTACCCTGGCGGAAGGAGAAAAAAATTGATTTTTTACAGCAATATTTAATTGAGTCATGGCAGTAAGAAATCTTAAACCGGTTACTCCCGGTCAACGACATAAAATCATCGGAACATTCGATGAAATAACAGCATCCAGTCCTGAAAAATCATTGCTGGCACCCATCAAAAAAATCGGGTGGTCGTAACAACACTGGTAAAATGACAATGCGCTACCTGGGTGGCGGTCATAAACAAAAATATAGAATTGTTGACTTTTTAAGAGATAAAGAAGGTGTTGCAGCAACTGTTAAAACAGTTGAATACGATCCAAACCGCAGTGGGCGTATAGCTCTTATCGAATATACTGATGGTGAAAAACGCTATATTCTTGCACCTAATGGATTAAAAGTTGGACAGATTGTAGAATCAGGAAAAAATGTTGCTCCTGAAGTTGGAAATACACTTTACCTTTCTGATATTCCCCTTGGTTCTATCATACATAATATTGAACTACGCCCAGGGCAAGGTGGTATCCTTGCAAGAAGCGCCGGAACATTTGCACAGTTGTTAAGTCGTGAAGGGAAATTTGCAATCATTAAATTACCTTCTGGTGAAACGCGAATGATTTTAACATCATGCAAAGCTACCGTTGGTTCAATGTCTAACCCTGATCATTCCATAGAACAATCCGGTAAAGCTGGTAGAAGTCGCTGGTTAGGTCGTCGCCCCAGAAACAGAGGTGTTGCTATGAACCCGGTTGATCATCCAATGGGTGGTGGTGAAGGGCGTGCATCAGGAGGTCATCCACGATCGCGCAATGGAAAACCTGCTAAGGGTTACAAAACCCGTGCACCTAAGAAGGACTCGAGCAAATACATTATCGAACGTCGCAAGAAATAATCAGAATTAACAGGAACTATATATGAGCCGTTCACTTAAGAAAGGACCGTTTATCGATGTAAAGTTGGAAAAGAAAGTATCAACTTTAAACGAATCCGAAAAAAAATCAGTAATCAAAACCTGGGCACGCCGGTCAATGATATCTCCCGACTTTGTAGGGCATACCATTGCTGTGCACAACGGTAACAAATTCATCCCAGTATATGTCACTGAAAATATGGTTGGTCACAAACTTGGAGAGTTTGCCCCAACACGTACTTTCCGCGGACATTCGGGTAACAGAAAAGGTGACAAGTAATAATCCCTGATTGTAAAGAAATAGTAAAATGGGAGCACGTAAAAGAATAAGCGCTGAAAAGCGGAAAGAGGAACTGAAGAATAAGTATTATGCAGTTCTCAATAATTGTCCAAGTTCACCACGCAAAATGCGGTATGTTGTTGATATGATACGCGGCGTTGAAATAAACAGGGCACTGGACATTCTCAAATATTCCAATAAAGAAGTTTCGGAAAAAGTTGAAAAATTACTTCGCTCAGCTATCGCAAACTGGCAACAGAAAAACGAAGGAGAACGTATCGAAACTGCAAACCTGGTTGTTAGCGAAGTATTTGTTGACGGAGGATCAATGCTGAAAAGGTTAAGAACTGCTCCACAGGGTAGAGCGTATCGGATTAAGAAGAGATCAAACCATGTTACCCTTTATATTGATAATGCACCAGTTAATCAAATAAATAATTAATCAGTAATGGGACAAAAAGTTAATCCGATATCGAATCGCTTAGGTATTATCAAAGGATGGGATTCCAACTGGTACGGAGGTAAAAATTTTGCCAGTAAATTAGTTGAAGATTATAAAATCAGAGAATATCTGAATGCTCGTCTTGCAAAGGCCAGCGTTTCAAAAATTATAATTGAAAGAACTTTAAAACTTATCACTGTAACTGTTAACACAGCTCGTCCAGGTATCATTATCGGAAAGGGTGGTCAGGAAGTTGATAAACTAAAAGAAGAATTAAAGAAAATTACCAAGAAGGAAGTTCAGATTAATATTTTCGAAGTTAAAAGGCCTGAACTCGATGCAAATATTGTAGCAAGCAATGTGGCTCGTCAGATCGAAGGTAAAATATCATACCGAAGGGCTATTAAAATGGCTATCGCCTCTACCATGAGAATGGGTGCCGAAGGTATAAAAGTTATTGTATCAGGAAGATTAGGTGGTGCTGAAATGGCCCGCTCCGAAATGTACAAAGAAGGAAGAATTCCACTTCATACTTTCAGAGCAGATATTGACTATGCTTTAGGCGAAGCACTTACTAAAGTTGGTCAGATAGGTGTAAAGGTTTGGATTTGCAACGGAGAAGTTTATGGAAGACGCGATCTTTCTCCAAATGTTGGAATGACAGCTGCAAAACCAAAACAAGGTTTGAAAAAGAAGAATAATAAGAGGTAGTAATTGAATAATTTTCAAGGAAATGTTACAACCAAAGAAAACTAAATACAGAAGGCAACAAAAAGGGAAAATGAAGGGCATAGCCCAACGAGGTGCCGATTTATCTTTCGGTTCCTTCGGAATCAAAACCCTGGAATATGCCTGGATCACTGGACGTCAGCTCGAAGCAGCCCGTCAGGCTGTTACCAGATACATGAAACGTGAAGGTCAGATCTGGATCAGAGTATTCCCTGATAAACCTATAACCAAAAAGCCTGCTGAAGTACGTATGGGTAAAGGTAAAGGTGCTCCGGAAGGTTTTGTTGCACCTGTTACACCAGGAAGAATTTTGATCGAAGCAGAAGGTGTTTCTTTCGAAATAGCAAAAGAGGCTCTCCGATTGGCAGCTCAGAAACTTCCAGTTAAAACAAAGTTTATAGTACGTCACGATTACGCAGAACAAATCTGAAAATAGCTTAATAAATGAAACAAGCTGAAATAAAGGAATTATCTCCTAAAGAATTGCTCGAACGCATTGAAGTTGAAAAAGCAAATCTTCATAAGCTAAAACTCAACCATACTGTTTCTCCACTGGACAATCCCCTGAAAATACGGAAAGCCAGAAGAGATGTTGCCAGATTGTTGAATGAGTTACGTATGCGTCAAATTGCTGAATCGAAGAAAAGTTAACAAACAACATGGAAACCAGAAATTTAAGAAAAGAACGTACAGGTATTGTTGTCAGCAATAAAATGGATAACACCATCGTAATTGCGGTTAAACGGAAAGTAAAACATCCGATGTACGGAAAATTCGTGAACAGAACCTCCAAGTTCTATGCTCACGATGAGAAGAATGAATGCAATATTGGCGATACAGTTAAAATTATGGAAACCAGACCGTTGAGTAAGCTTAAAAGATGGCGTTTGGTTGAAATCATCGAAAGAGTTAAATAACCATGATACAGCAAGAAAGTAGATTATCTGTTGCAGATAACAGTGGCGCCAAGGAAGTTTTATGTATTCGAGTACTTGGTGGTACCAGAAAAAAATATGCCTCTTTAGGCGATAAGATCATTGTTTCCGTAAAGAGCGCAATTCCTTCGGGCGATATTAAAAAAGGCGCTGTTAGCAAAGCTGTGGTAGTACGCACTAAAAAAGAAGTTCGTCGTGCCGACGGATCTTACATCCGTTTTGACGACAATGCAGTTGTACTGCTTAATGCTCAGGAAGAAATCAGAGGTACACGTATCTTTGGCCCTGTTGCAAGAGAATTACGCGACAGCTATATGAAAATAATTTCCTTAGCACCAGAGGTACTTTAAAATTCAAGTAAACATGAGCCAGAAGTTACATATTAAAAAAGGCGACATTGTCTTCGTAAATACAGGAGATAATAAAGGACAGCAGGGAAGGGTTCTGGAAGTTCTTGTAAGTAAGAACAAAGCTATTGTTGAAGGTATCAACATGGTTTCCAAACATACAAAGCCTACCTCCAAACATCCTCAGGGTGGAATTATCAAAAAAAGAAGCCCCCGTTCATATTTCAAATTTGAATGTTTTGGATCCTGC